>NZ_BAAAZP010000076.1:0-19650 GCF_039536965.1 Nonomuraea antimicrobica
CCCGCACCCCGCACCCCGCACCCCGCACCAAAGCGTGACACCCGACCACTGACCACCGACAACCCAACACCGTGAGACCTCCCAGCACGTCCAGCGACTCGGCCCCAAGCCACCCTCCAGACGCCGGACTACGTGCGCAGGCATAACCGCCGAGAAGCCGATCAGCTACCGCGCCAGCAACAGGAACGTTGCACGCCCACAGCCCGTGGGGGGCACCAAGCCCGCGCCTCGTTCGCGTTCAACCCGCACCCTCACCCCCATCGAGCGTTCAACCTGTAACCCGCGTCGAACCCTCCAACGACCCCAGCGATCGTTCCGCGCATCTCCTCGGCCGCAGGAACAACCCACGCACGAGACCAACCCCAACCAGTCGAGCGTGCGCGTGTTACTACCCCACCGCACCGCCGATACGTTCGCACAGCAGGTCGGCGCCCCCACAGTGACGGGCGTACTCCTCGATCCGGCGTACTCCTCGATCCAGCGAACCAGCAACTCCCGGACACCGGCGCCATCCCGCCCCACCCGCGTGCGCACATCCGAATACCCCGCCAGCACCGCATCGGTTGCCGCCTACTCGCGAGCAAGATCAGCGAATGCGCCATCCACCAGCGCCTGATCCCGCCAGCCGCTCCCTGAGGTCAACGATCACGCGCTCCATACAGCTTCGGCCGCCAGGGCTTCAGGCATAACCCAAATTGCGCCACACAAAGACATCACATCCACTTTGCCCTCACATCTACCCAAAGCCTGTTGCGCAGTAAATGCGGCCCGCCACCGCCACAGCTCCACCAGCAGAAAAGCCTGTCGACTCAGGCAAATGTGAAATCGTCGAGATATTCGTTGGGCCGTTCGACGTCAACCAATCAAACCAATTCAACCCCACCACCTGTGGATAAGAAATCGTTCTCCACAGAACGGCGTTCGCTCCCACTCACCCCCTCGGCACCGCGCCAAACTACCCGCATGAACATCCCCACCCCACCCACCACCACACCAGCCCACCCACCACTACCCGCCCCGACCCTCAACGCCATCCTCCCAAAACTCAGCACAGCAAACGACATCACCACCTCGCCACCACAAGCCGCTTGGAAGAACGACGCCCCATCGCGTCGCCCAACCCCAAACACCCCAGCAAGAGGCCCATCCCACCCACTTAGCCAAAGGCGCCCCTCACCACCCCAACCCAACAGCCACCCAAAACGGCCGATACAACCGAAAAAGCATCGACCCTCCACCACACAACTCAGAGCCATAGCCCTACTGGCTCTCATCTCCGCAACCTTGACCCTGCCCATCACCATTCTTGCTTCCCCAGCAAGGGCCTCCCCCTCTCCTCCCACCTGGCGCTGGCCCTTGGACGGACACCCCCGAATCCTGCGCCGTTTCACCCCACCACCCGAGCCTTGGCTGGCCGGCCACCGCGGCATCGATCTGGCCGCTCCCGTAGCCACCCGAGTTCTCGCCGCAGGCCCTGGCACCATCCGCTTCGCCGGCCCCGTCGCCGGAAGGGGAGTGGTCGCCATCGATCACCCAGACGGCCTACGCACGACCTACCTCCCGGTCAAGCCCTCGGTACGCCGCGGCCAGCCCATCACCCTCGGAGCCGAACTCGGCGTCATAGAAGCCGCGAAACCCCACTGCGAGGAGTCCTGCCTCCACTGGGGCCTCCGACGCGACACCACCTACCTGAACCCCCTGCTACTCCTCGGCCACGCACCCGTCCGCCTCCTCCCCTTCTGGCCGACAACACCAAGCACGACCTTCCAGTCGCCGACCGCACCCCAAACCCGCAATCCCCCACCCACAAATTCCATCCCCCACAGCTACCGATTCCCGTTCCAACCAAATTCAACTCAACCAACGATTGACCACCCACCCCATGCCACCAAACGCCCCCTCCCCAACCCAGAACAAGCACTACCAATCACACAATCACCAAAAACGTCCACTCACCAAACAGCCACCACCATCAGCACAGCCCCCACCCCCGCCCACCGCGCCACAACCATCGCACCAAGAATCACCACCACCAGCCCCATCACCCCCAATACTCTCCGGCCTCACCACTACCCTCCCCTCACCACGGCAAGAACGATCCAAAACCTCCTCCACCCCGCCACAACCCCATTCACCATCACCGCGCTAATCACTGTCAGCGTACTGTTGGCAACCACCCTCGTGATCACAGTCCTATTCCACAAACGCTGTAGCCGTCACCGAGGAAGCGCCCAAACCAGCCGACGCAACCCAGCAAGAGGCCAGCACCGCAAAAGACGCCCTCCCCGCCCAAAACCCCGAAAGACCTACCAGCCGCCAACACCCCACTAACACGCACCCCGAAACACCACCGCCATCACCTATAACCCCACCATCAAAATCCCAGGCTATCGTCCGCCACCAAACCCTCAAACGCAGACAGCCTTCATCGCAGCCACTCTCCAAATCACCTCATCAAGCCAGCCCAAGTCTCCCGTTATCCCAAAAGCAGAGCACAATCATGCGAGCGAAAAACAAACCCAACCTGGCGCATGGAGCTAAAGCAAACCTCATATACGCGAACCGAGAAGCCCTAAGAGCACCCACGAGGACAATCAAACGATAATACAATAGGCGGGAAACCCGATTAGATCACGCCCTATAAAGATCTCAGCCAAGAGGCAGCATAAGCCAGAAGGCGGATACACCTTATCTCTACCACTACCTCTCCTCATCTCCCTCCTTCACCCCCCGACCCCCAATCACTAATCACTAATCACTAGCTATGCCCTCGGATGCGCTTGTTGATATGCGGCCCGCAACCGCTCAATCGAAACGTGCGTGTAAATCTGCGTAGTATTCAACGACGCATGCCCAAGCAGTTCCTGAACGCTACGCAGATCCGCACCCCCTTCGAGCAGATGAGTCGCCGCACTGTGCCGCAACCCATGCGGCCCCATGTCCGGCGCACCCTCTACCTGCGCCAGCCGCGCATGCACCACCCGCCGCACCGTACCCGGATCAATACGACCACCTCGCACCCCAAGAAACAACGCCGGCCCTGACCCAGCTCGCATCCACCGAGGCCGACCATGAATGCACCACCGATCCAACGCCCTCAACGCAGGCGTCCCGAAGGGCACAGACCGCTCCTTGCGCCCTTTGCCCAAAACTCTGACGATGTTCCGTTCCCGATCGACGTCATCGACATCAAGCCCGCAGAGCTCACTCACCCGCACGCCAGTGGCGTACAACAACTCCAGAAGCGCCTGATCCCGCAGTTCCTTCGGCTCCCCGGTCGCGGGCGCGTCCAAGACCGCCTCGGCCTGCCGCTGATCGAGCACTGCGGGCAGTTCCCGGCTCGTCTTTGCACTCCCCAACAGCAACCCCGGATCTGCCTCCAGCCACCCTCGGCGACGGCAGTAGGCGGTGAACGTACGAGCGCAGGCGGTCCGACGCGCCAACGTGGCCCGCGCCTTCCCCGCGGCATGCTGCCCGGCCAACCACTCCCTCAGCACCCCGACGTCAAGCCCCTCAAGTCGCCCACCCAAGTGATCGAGCAGAGAATTGACGTCGCTCACGTACGCCCGCACCGTATGCGCTGAAAGATCACGCTCAAGCTGCAAGTAGCGCCCGAACTCGGCGACGACTTCGTCCCTGTCCACGCCCAACTCCCCCAGCTCGAAACTCCAGTCAGCAACCACACCACCGTAGACCGGCGAGCGCGGCGAGAAGAAGATAGGTGATCACACGCACAGGCTGCCGATCACAGGGAGAAGCCGCAAAAAGGCTACATAAACCCGGAGCGGCTCCTATACGCCCACTCCTGCCCTACACCCTGGCTACGCTCTCGGTCTCGCCCTGGCCTGGGCCGCCGAAGCTCGACACCCACAACACCGACTGCGTGTAATACGACGTGACTTGAGTAGTCCAGGGTGTGTAGAAGACCTCACGGACTGCCACGTCAGCTCCGTGAGGTCTGGATATGGTGACGGCCATCGCTTGATCCTTGCGAAGCCTTGGTCGAGACCGAAGGAGAGCAGAACGATGGCCGCACACAACAGTGTGCTACCTGAGTGCGCGCGACCGAAGCAGATCACCCACCGGTGGCTCCTACTTTGTTTCGGTCCAAGATCAAGACCCCGCTCATAACCGCAGACCGAGACCAAGCGCGCTCCGGAGCAGCGGACCGACGCCGTACGCGAGCTGGTCCGCCGACCGCGCGTCCGGCGAACTGCGACGTCAGCGCCACCCGCGTATGCAACCGCGACTCCGTGGACGGCCGTCCCAGCGGTCACCTGACCAAGTTCGGGCTCTCTCGGGTGCGCCCCCTCCCTCACGGCCTCAACCCACCGCTTCCCTCCGGCGGCCCGCTCCCGCCGCTTGCGTCCCCGTCGCCCAGACTCCGCACCCTTCACACACCAGGAGTGTTTCGACAAAAGCCGGACCTGCCCGCCTCTCCTCTTCAGGAGACTCGAGCGTCGTTGACAGAAGTCGAGGTCGTTCGGGCGAAATGGGCCGCCGCTGGGCCGTAGGTTCGGACGGGAGGCCGCGCATCGTGAACGCATAGCGGAGCTATTAATCGGGGCATGCAGGATCGGTGGCACAAGAAAGCACCAGCTAGGGAGTGTCCCCATGTCCACTACTGCCACCATCGTCACCGTCCTGGCCGCCCTCTGGGTGGGTTTCTCTGCCTTCTCCCTCCTACGCCGCGCCGAGTGGGTCGTGAAGCCGCTGACGGACTACGGCGTCCCCCGATCGTGGTGGACCTGGCTCGGCACAGCCAAGGCCGCTGGGTCTGTGGGCCTGCTGGTCGGCCTGTTCGTACCGGTCGTCGGCATCCTGGCCGGGATCGGTCTGGTGCTGTACTTCGCTGGAGCCGTGGTCACCGTGCTCCGGGCGCGCTCGTACTCGACCGTCGTCTTTCCTCTCCTGTACATGGGTCCGGTGATCGCCGCCTTGGTGCTGGGATACGTCGCCTGACAGGGGAGGTGATGGCGGGTCACATTCTCACGACCGCCGTATCGTGCTAGGGCGATTTTCAGCCCTCAACGCAGATCGCCGTCGGCCGCAGGGTTCACCATCGCGGCGGACCCGAATGCCCCTGGTCCGGGCATCCGTCGCTGGTCATTGACCGTACGATCGAGCGCAAGTGGATCCGACCTGGCCGACAGTTCGCCGGTTGGGCAACCTATCCGTGCTCCTGCGCTGGTTCCGTCGTCTGTGCATCCGGTGGGAGATCCGCGATGACGCCGACGAGACGTTCATTGCCCTTGACGCCTCGATCATCCGTGCCCACGATGCCGCGATCATCTGATGGTTACGACCTGTTCGCTGATCCCGCTGATCCCGCCTTAAGGGACGTTGTGAGGCTCGTGGGGCTGGGGGTGGTCGTAGTCCAGATCGGGGAAGTCGTCCGGGAACGGCGGGGTGTCGGTTGGGTCGGGCTCGGGCGTGGGCGGGGGTTCAAGGGCGGCTGAATCGGGGGCTTTGCGATATGCCGTCGTCTGCTTTCGGAGACGCCAGCCTTTTGGGGTTCGTTCTATGTAGCCTGCGGCTGCCAGACCGCCCAACGCGCTCAGCGCCGCGTCCAGGCTCACGCCGGCTGCCACCGCGATCGAGGCCGGGCCTGCGCCGCCACGGGCGGGGACGGCGTCCAGGACCCTCTTGGTCGGCTCGTTGAGCCTGTCTCGGGGGACGGCTGGGGCCCGGATCTGCGGGGCCAGATCATCGCCCATTACGCCAACGAGGTCGATCATGTCGTCTGACGAGGTAACGCATACCGCTTTGCGCTCCCGGAGGAGTCTGTGGCATCCGGCTGACATGGCTGAGGTGATCGGGCCCGGGAGCGCGCCCAGGTGTCTGTTGAGCGACAGGGCGTGGGTGGCGGTGTTGAGGGCGCCGCTGCGGATCGCGGCCTCCACGACGACCGTGCCTCTCGACAAGGCGGCGATCAGGCGGTTTCTGATGAGGAAGCGGGCTCGGGTGGGGTGGACGCCGGGCGGGCATTCGCTGATCACGACGCCCTGCTCTTTGACGGAGGTGAACAACGACTCATGGTCGCTCGGGTAGCAGATGTCCACACCGCAGGCCAGTACGACGACCGTCGGCGAACCGGCCGCCAGCGCACCTTTGTGCGCCGCGCCGTCCACTCCGTACGCGCCGCCCGACACGACCGTCCAGCCAGACTCGCTGAGCCCGACGCCGAACTCCGCGGCCACGTACGAGCCGTATGGAGTGGCGGCTCTGGCCCCCACCACCGCCACGGACTTGAGGCAGGAGAACCGGAGGTCTGCGTTGCCATGCACCCATAGGCCCAGAGGGCGACTCGGGCCCAACTGGTCCAACTGGGTGGGCCACTCGGCGTCGCCGGGGATGATCAGGCGGGCACCGGAGCTTTGGCCTGCTTTGAGGTCGGCTGCCGGGTTGGCGGCTGCCAGGCGGGCGTACCAGGTGTGCAGGCGTGAGGTGAGATCCTGCGGGCGTTCTTGCTGGGCCTCTCGGGCTATGAACTCTGATGGGAGGGTGCGGGCGCGGATTGCCTCTACTGCTTGTTGAGCGCCGTGTTGGGATATGAGGCGGCCCATGAGGGCGTCACCGACGTCGGCGGCGCGCATGAGAGCGGCTCTGGCCTCCACCTCGGATTGAGGTTTGGTCCTGGCATGAGTCCTGCTCATGAGCTGAGATTTGCTCGTTGCTGAGGGCCCACTCCTTGTCGGAGATCCACTCGTTGCTGGGGATCCGCTCGTTGCCGGAGGTTCGCGTCCCGGCAGAGATTCGCTCGTCGCGTGGGGCTCGTTCGTGGTCTTGGGTTCGGGCTCGGGTTCGGACTTGGGCTGGGGCCGGACGGCTCCTCCCCCGCTCTCGGCTGGTGTTTCGTCAGGAGGGTCGGTCCTGCGGTCGGTGGGGACGGTTTCCGGTTCAGGGTCTTCTCTGCTGGAGGGGTCAACAGGCGGCTTGGCTGCGATCTGGCGCGAGGGGTTGCTAGGGATGAGGGCTGAGGGAGGCAGCGCATCGAATCGGCTTGCTACGGGCGTGGAAGGCGTCGTGGCGGCATCAGCGAGCGCGGGAGGCCGGCTGCTGACCGAGGGTGTGGCTGTCCGTGAATGGGTGACTGCTGGCGTCGGTCCGGCTGTTGGTGGGGATCCGGCTGCACGTGGGGAACTGGCTGAACCTGAAGGTTTGGCTGGATCCGAGGGGTCGGGTGCATGCAAAGGTCCCGGTCTGTGCGGGGACCTGGCTGTGCGTAGGGATTCGGCCACGGACGAGGGGGCTGTTGTGCGTGAGGGTGCTGTTGCAGGGGTGGGCTCCGGCGGTGGGATGGTCTGAGGTTTGTGGGTCCGGGTAGGGCTCGGCGCGGTATCCGGGGAATTGGTGGTCGGGGAATTGGTGGTCGGGGGACTGGCTGAAGGTGGGGTGGTGATGGTGGCGGTTGGAAGCTTCGTCGCAATGGCTGTTCTCGGCTCGGTGGTGGCGTGGCCGGTGGAATGTGCCACTGGCAGGGTGCCGCCGGAGGGCTCGGTTCCATGGCCGGGCGCCGTAGCGGGGGTGGCGGTGCCGAATGAACGTGTCGGCGGCAGATGGGTGCCCAGGGATGTGGTGGTGAGGGTGTTCGGCGGCAGCGGGTGGTTCGTGGGGAGTGTGGGAGTGATGGGCATGGGTGGTGCTCCGGTTTTTGGGATGTGGGCTGGCTGGGGCGAGAGGGCCGGGGCCGGAGTGCCTCGTTCGTTACTGCTTGATGGGGGCTATCTCACGCCCAGCCAGAAGCTGAGGGCGGCGTTGGTTTCGTCCTGGCCTGGGGTGTCTTTGTTGGCGAGGTCGGCGAGGGTCCATGCCACTCGGACCACACGGTCGAGGCCACGGGCCGTAAGGGTGCCCGCGTCGAGGCAGGCCGTCATGGGGCGCATGGCGTCGGCAGCGGGACGGTAGTCGGTGTGGAGGACCGACGAGGGGATTTCGGCGTTCGAGCGCCACGGCGTGCCGGTCAGGCGTTTGGCGGCTCGCTCACGGGCGGTGAGGACGCGTTCGGCCACCGTTTTGCTGTTCTCGACGAACTGGCGGTCGGCGAGGAGCTCACGTCTGGACGAGCGGGCGACGGTGACCTTCATGTCCACGCGGTCGAGGAGCGGGCCCGAGAGTCTCCCCAGGTAGCGGCGTCGGATCGTGGGCGAGCACTTGCAGGTCTCCCTTTGGTCCTCGGTCTGGGCGCAGGGACAGGGGTTCGCGGCCAGGACGAGCATGAATCTGGCGGGGAAGGTCACCGAGCCCGCCGATCTGGAAACCGTCACCCGGCCGGACTCCAGTGGCTGTCTCAGCGCGTCGAGGACATGTCGGGGGAACTCGGGAGCCTCATCCATGAAAAGGACGCCCCGGTGAGCCAGGGACACGGCTCCGGGACGGACGATCGTGCTGCCGCCACCGATGATCGCGGCAGAGGTCGCCGTGTGGTGCGGGCTGACGAACGGAGGTCGGCTCATCATCGGAGCACTCGGCGGCAGGGTGCCGGCCACCGAATGGATGGCAGTGACTTCGAGGGCGTGGTCGAGCTCCAGACCCGGCAGAAGGGTGGGGAGGCGTTCCGCCAGCATCGTCTTGCCGGTGCCCGGTGGACCCAGCATCCAGAGGTTGTGGCCGCCTGCCGCGCACACTTCTAGGGCGCGGCGGGCGACCGGCTGGCCCACGACGTCTGCCAGGTCGATGTCAGGGGTGCCGTTCGCCGCTGGCGCCTCTGAGCACTCCTCTGCTTCCGCATCGGCCTCGGGTTCAGGCTCGGGTGGTGCGTCCCCTTTGCGGAGCCATTCCACGAGCTGACGTAGGTGCCCGACCGGGACCACGTTCACGTCGGGTACGAGGACGGCCTCCGCCGCATTCGCGGCCGGGACGACGACGGTGGCGTCACCGTGCTTGGCCGCGCCCAGGACGGAGGGCAGCACACCGCGTACGCCCCTGATACGGCCGTCGAGGCCGAGCTCCCCGAGGAAGAACAGCTCCGCGATGCGATGGGCTGGCACCACGCCTGCCGCGCCCAGGATGGCCACAGCGATGGCAAGATCGAACTGGGAGCCGCGCTTGGGAAGACTGGCGGGGAACAGACTGACGATGATGCGGGCGTCGGGCCATGGGTAGTTGCTGTTGACCGTCGCCGATCTGACCCGATCACGCGCCTCACTGAGCGCGGTGTCGGGCAGGCCGATGAGGTGGATGCCGGCAAGGCCGTTACCCACGTCGGCCTCGACCTCGACGGTGCGACCGGCGACGCCCACGAGGGCCACGCTGCGTGTGCGGGCCACTGCCATCTAGATCGCCCCCCGTACGTGGCGGAGGGCGAAGTCTCCTGCGAAACGTTCAAGGGCGATCACGTCTACTCTTACCGTCTCGAACGTACGGGACTGCGTGGTCAGCCACTTGGCCGCGAGCATGCGCAGTCTGGCGAGCTTGGCGGGGCTCACCGACTCCAGTGCCGAGCCGTGGGACCTGCTCGACCTGGTCTTGACTTCGACGACGACCAGAGTCGGCCCGTCCTCGGCGATGATGTCGATCTCGCCATGGCGGCAGCGCCAATTGCGGTCGATGACTTTCATGCCTTGGGTTTCCAGGTAGGTGACGGCTACCTCTTCGCCGCGTTTGCCGAGGTCGAGCTTGCTCTCCGTGGCCATGGGCCGTGTCTCCCGTCCTGTTGGGTCAGTGTTCGGTGCGGGGGGGTGGCACGACCTTGGCGGATGCGGGGTGGTGGTGGAGGGGCCGAATGGAGTTCTGGGGATTGTGGTGTTTGAGGTGGAGGTGGGTTGTGGATAACCTGTTCGATTTGGGTGGTTGAATGCCACAGCTTTCGGAATTTTCGGATCTCGATCCGAACTCCGATCACTGACTCCGATCCGGCTACCGCGCTTCCATCAGGCTGTGGGACACGACTGCACGACACGACACGAGGCGGCTACAGCCACGCGACTGCAGGGACGCAAATGCAGGGACGCGACTGCAGGCTTCGACCTTCGACGCGGCTATGGGCCTCGACGCGGCGGTTCCGGGCGGCGCGGGTGCCTGGGCGGGATCGGTCGGTCGTCCTGGATGTGCCCCAGGCTGCTCTGATAAGCCCGACAAAGGCTGACATGGCAGGTTTGGCGCGTCTCAGAGGAAGCGGATGGCCTCGGCGGCTGGGGCCCTGCGGAGCGTCGTGTCAGGAGGGTGGCCGACGGCACTGGGCGGCAGGTCCTGTCGGGCAGGCGGGCAGCGTGCGGTCAGTCGGGAACCACATCGGGCAGGCGTCCCCATCAAGCAAGCGGCCGCTGCTTAGGCGCTGCTGAGGGTCGACTGGTTCAAGCGAGTGGGCGGCCCCGACCCGGCTCGCCCAGCCCAGCCGCCGCGCTGCTCGCGGTGGAGAGGACCGGGGCGTGCAGGACATCGACCGGCTGGGGATCCTGGGCGCGCGGCCGGACATCTCGACTCGGCCCGACCGGGCGATTCAGCTCAACCGGGCGGCTCAACCCGACCGGGCGGCTCAGCGCGACCGGGCGGCTCAGCGCGACCGGGCGGCTCAACCCGACCGGGCGGCTCAACCCGACCGGGCGGCTCAACCCGACCGGGCGGCTCAACCCGACCGGGCGGCTCAGCGCGACCGGGCGGCTCAGCGCGACCGGGCGGCTCAGCGCGACCGGGCGGCTCAGCGCGACCGGGCGGCTCAGCGCGGCTTTCTTCTGTTCCGCTCGGCCTGGCTCGGCTCGTCGCCGGGGCTGACACTTTGCCGAGGTCGGCTCTCGCCGAGGTCCACGCTCCACCAGGGGGCAACACTCCGCCCGGCGGCCGACGCTCCATCAAGAGGTCGACGCTCCACCGGAGTCAGCGCTCCACCGAGGTCAACTCTCCACCGATGCCAGCACTTCGCGCCCCTACGTCACCGTCTCCCATTGCGGTCCTCTATCCATCGAGGTCGCTCGCTCAACGCAGCCGCTCGTTCGCCGCAGTCGCCCCCCGACACGGCCGCTCGCTCATCGCGATCGCCGTTCCACGCGGTCGCCGTTCCACGCAGTCGCCGTTCCACGCGGTCGCCGTTCCACGCAGTCGCCGTTCCACGCGACCTCCGTTCATCGCACGACCGGAGCTTGGTCTGGCGCCAGTTCGTCGAGATCGCCGCCTAACGCGCCCGCCCATACATCGCGATCATCGCTTTACGCGCCCGCCCGTTCATCCCGGCTGCTTACGCGGCCGTCTTTTCCTCGTGATCGCCCATGGTCGGCCGCCCGTTCATCGCGGTCGCCGCCTGACGCGGCCGTCCGCCCATCGACGGCCGCGCGCTTGAGCGCCCGCCCACCCGCCTGTCGTAAGCAACCACTCGACGTGATCACCCACGCCCGCCCGCCCCAAGCTGAGCCGCAGCCGTGCACCCCGGGCCACGAAACACCACAGCCCCAGAACTCCAGAGCCCAGAGCCCAGAGCCCAGAGCAGTCGGACCGGCGCCGAAGATCTACCTACCCCGAGAACCCTTCCTTGGGCATCTCCAGGTCGGCCTTGGCGAGCTCTTCCACGTTCACGTCCTTGAACGTGACCACCCGGACGTTCTTGACGAACCGCGCCGGCCGGTACATGTCCCACACCCAGGCGTCCTGCATCTTCACGTCGAAGAACACGTCGCCGTTCTCCGCCGTACGGACGTCGAGATCGACCGAGTTGGTCAGGTAGAAGCGCCGCTCAGTCTCCACCACGTACGTGAACAAACCGACGACATCCCGGTATTCGCGGTAAAGCTGCAGCTCCATCTCGGTTTCGTACTTTTCGAGATCCTCTGCGCTCATCGCGGTCCTCCTGTCGTACCGGTCCCCCGGTTCGCCTGCTCAGGCAACCCCGGCCCCCATTTCATTTTCACCCATCCCCCTCGCCACCGTGACGAAGGAGTAACGGTGATCGGGACACGGGCCGTGCGTTTCCAGCGCCAGCCGATGTCCCGGTGTGACATACCCCTTGTGCTCGGCGAAGCCGTACTGCGGGTAGCGTTCGTCGAGCGTGACCATGAGACGATCTCGGGTCACCTTGGCCACGATCGACGCCGCCGCCACGCATGCGGCCACCTGGTCCCCCTTCCACACGGCCAGCGACGGCGCCGGGAGGCCCGGCACCGGGAAGCCGTCCGTCAGGATGTACTCCGGGTCACAGGGCAACTGTGCGACAGCGCGCCGCATTCCCGAGACGTTGCATTTGTGCAGACCTTTTGCGTCGATCTCCCCAGGCGGGATGATCACTATGCCTACCTGGGAGACGCGCATGATCTGCGTGTAGAGGCGTTCGCGCACCGGTGGCGACAGCAGTTTCGAGTCGCCCAGGCCGTCGATCTGCCTGCGCAGGATGACCGCGGCCACCACCAGCGGGCCCGCGCACGCGCCACGACCGGCCTCGTCGACGCCCGCGATGGGGGTGAGGCCGCGACGGGCGAGCGCCCGCTCATAGGCGTAGAGTCCGGAATCGCGCCGGACGACGCTCGGTCGAGGGCGGAACGCAACTGTCATGACACAGGAAGCGTACGCCCCAATCGCCGCAAACCGCGACTGGAAGCCGGCTCTACTTGACCTTGTCGAAGGTCTCGGGGCGGGAGAACAGATAGCCCCGCGACAGCGGCCAGTAGCGCACCACGGCCTTGCCGACCACCGCGTCCTCGGCGATGAAGCCACCGCCGGGCTCCCCCATGTGGGCCCGGGAGTCGGCCGAGGCGCTGCGGTGGTCGCCCATCAGCCAGAGCTTCCCGGCCGGCACCGTGACGTTGAAGTCGTCACCGGAAGGGAAATCGCCGGGGTAGAGGTAGGAGGTCTCGTCCAGCGGCGTGCCGTTGACCGTGATGCGCTTCTGCTTGTCGCAGCACACCACCTTGTCGCCGCCGATGCCGATGACCCGCTTGATGGTGTCTTCGCCGTTCCAGCCCTTGAACACCACGATGTCGCCGCGCTCGGGCTTGCCCGCGAGCTTGTTGACGAAGACCCGGTCGTTGACCAGCAGGGTGTTCTCCATCGAGATGGACGGGATGTAGAACGAGCCGACCACGAACGTCTGCAGCAGCAGCGCGAGGCCGACGCCCATGACGAGCAGCAGGACGGTCTCGCGGAACCCGCCCTTCTTCTTCTCTTTCGCCACGCCCTCCGCCTTCTTGGTGACGGCCATCAACGCCCCCTCAGGCGTCGGCGGACCAGCACCAAGGGTACGGCCAGCCCGAACCCGGCGACCAGCGGGGCGGACCCACCGAGCGCCTGGAACGCGGGCTGCGCGAACGTCTCCGGGATGTCTATCGTGGCGAACCGGTTGAACGGCCAGACGATCACGAAGGCCCGCCCGATGACCTGACCTTCGGGAATGGACCCGCCGCCCGGATCGCCGGTGTGCGAGCGCGAGTCGAGCGACACCGAGCGGTGGTCGCCCATGACCCACAACCGCCCCTGCGGCACCGTGATGTTGAAGAAGGCGTCGGACGGCACGTTGCCCGGATAGAGGTAGCTCTCCTCGTCGATGGCCGTGCCGTTGACCGTGATGCGCCCCTTGGAGTCGCAGCACTTGACGTGGTCGCCGCCGATGCCGATGACCCGCTTGATGTAGTCCTTCTCGCCGGGCACGATGCCGAACGCCGTGCCCACCCACCGGAAGAACGCCGCCACCGCGTTGGACGGCTCCTCCATCTGGAACTCGCCGTCCCAGGAGTCGACGCCCGAGAACACGACCACGTCGCCGCGCTCGATGTCACGGGTGTGGTAGACGAGCTTGTTGACCAGGACCCTGTCGTTCTTCAGCAGGGTGTTCTCCATCGATTCCGACGGAATGTAGAAGGCCTGGACCACAAACGTCTTGATGATCAGGGCCAGCGCCAGGGCCACCACGATGAGAACGGGGAGTTCTTTCCAGAAAGACCCCTTCTTCTCTTTATCACCCTTGGCCGGCTTCTGAGTCTCTTCCGCGACCACGTCCACCTCGTCCTCGACAGGGCGGCGCGCGGCGCCGTGCTCCTGGCTTTCGCTAGTCATCGCTGACGAGCCTAGATGATGACTTGGCCCGACAGCCCCCGAGCGACGTTACACCCACGCCCGAGTCGCTCCACATAAAGGAAACGGCCCCGTAAAGCCGAATGGCCCGCGCACTGCACGGGCCATCGGGAAAACCAGGACTTACTTGGCGGCCGTCGTCTCGCGCTTCTCGCGGATGCGGGCGGCCTTGCCGCGCAGATCGCGCATGTAGTAGAGCTTGGCGCGACGCACGTCGCCGCGGGTCACGAGCACGATCTTCTCGATGACCGGGCTGTGCACGGGGAAGGTACGCTCGACGCCGACGCCATAGCTGATCTTGCGGACCGTGAAGGTCTCGCGGGCGCCGCTGCCCTGCCTGCGCAGGACGAAGCCCTTGAAGACCTGGACGCGGGAGCGGTTTCCTTCGACGACTCGGACGTGCACCTCAAGGGTGTCACCGGGGCGGAAGCTCGGCACGTCGCCGCGCAGGGTCGCCTTCTCGAGCTCCTGGATCTTCGTGTGCATGAGAGCTAATCCTCAAGTCCTCGTGAGCACGCGGAGGTCCACCCGGCCGTGGCTCGCGGCGGACGCGCCTGCTGATGTGATTGCCCGGGACGTTTCCCGGGCACGGCAGACCAGCCGAATGACGGTTGGCAGCGATTCAGTTTGCCATATCTTCCGGCCTGAGGCGAAACGAGAGCTCCTCGAGGAGCTTTCTGTCGTGCTTGTCGAGCGTCGCGGGATCGAGCGCCGCCGCCAGCTCGGGCCGGTTTCGCACCGTACGCCGGATCGCCTCGTCGCGCCGCCACCTGGCGACATTTCCGTGGTGCCCGGACAGCAGCACGGCCGGCACCTCGTGCCCCCGCCACACGGGCGGCTTGGTGTAGACGGGCCCCTCGACCAGGTTCCGCATCGAGCCGGGCGCGAACGAGTCGTCCACGGCCGACTGGGCGTTGCCCAGCACCCCTGGCAGCAATCTACCGACGGCCTCCACCATGACCAGCACCGCCACCTCGCCCCCGGCCAGCACGTAGTCGCCGATGCTGACCTCGTCGACGGGCAGGCGCGAGGCGTACTCCTCCATCACGCGGGAGTCGATGCCCTCGTAGCGCCCGCACGCGAACAGCAGCCACGGCTCCCCCGCCAGCTCCTGAGCCAGCTCCTGGGTGAACGGCCGCCCGCTCGGCGTCGGCACGATCATCCGCGGGACGCCCTCCGGGGACCCGCCGGCCGGCCCGGTCACCGAGTCGATGGCCTCGCCCCACACCTCGGGCTTCATGACCATGCCAGGGCCCCCGCCGTAGGGGGTGTCGTCCACGGTCTTGTGCACGTCGTGGGTCCAGTCGCGCAACTGGTGCACGCGTACGTCGAGCGTGCCGCGCTCCCGCGCCTTGCCGATCAGCGAGACGCCGAGCGGCGCGAAGTATTCGGGGAAGATCGAGATGATGTCGAGCCGCATCACAGCAGCCCTTCGGGCGGATCGACGACCAGCCGCCCCGCCTCCAGGTCGACCTCGGGCACCAGCGCCCGCACGAACGGGATCAGCGCCTCCTCCTGGCCCTTCCTGCGCACGACGAGGAGATCCTGGCCGTGGTGGAGCACGTCGGACACCTCTCCGACCGGCTCTCCCGAGACCGTCTCCACCGCCAGCCCGATGAGCTGGTGGTCGTGGAACTCGTCGGGATCGTCGGACGGCGCCAGCTCGGCCGAGTCGATCACCAGCATGGTGCCGCGCAGCCCCTCGGCCGCGTCGCGGTCGGCGACCCCCTCGAACGACAGCAGCAGCGCGCCCCGGTGCCAGCGGCGCTCCTCGACGACGAGCGGCCCCCGCTCAGGGGGGTCGGTCGCGATCGCGGCCCCGGCGGCGAAGCGCAGCTCGGGATCGTCGGTGCGCACCTCCACGGTCACGTCACCGCGTACCCCGTGCGGGCGGCCGATCCGGCCGACGACCAACTGCACGTGAACCTGCCTTCTCTTCTCAACGCAAGCGCCCCCATCGGACCAAGCCGATGAGGGCGCGCAAACCTGACGCTAACGGACCGCTTCGTGCAGGTCGAGCAGATCGACCCGTACGTACTTCCCGTCGGACAGGGCGTTCACGACCGTGCGCAGCGCCTTGGCGGTGCGCCCGCCGCGTCCGATGACCTTGCCCAGGTCCTCGGGGTGCACCCGGACCTCCAGGACGCGCCCGCTGCGGATGCGGCGGGCGCGGACCCGGACATCGTCAGGATGTTCGACGATGCCCTTCACGAGGTGCTCGAGAGCCTCCTCGAGCACCTCAGACCTCGCCCTCGGCCGGGGTCTCGGCGGGGGTCTCGGCCTCTTCCTTCTTCTTTGCCTTCTTCGGCGTGGTGGCGGCCGTGCCGGTGTCGCCACCGGACAGCGTCTCCTTGGCCGCGGCCTCGTAGAGGGCGTGCCGGTCGGGCGCGGGCTCGGCGACCAAAAGCGGCGCAGGGGCGGGCTCGCCCTTGAACTTCTGCCAGTCACCGGTGAGCTTGAGCAGCTTGAGCACCGGCTCGGTCGGCTGCGCGCCGACTCCCAGCCAGTAGGCCGCACGCTCGGCGTTGACCTCGATGCGCGAAGGGTTTTCCTTCGGGTGGTACAGGCCGATCTCCTCGATCGCCCGGCCGTCACGCTTGGTGCGGCTGTCGGCGATGACGATGCGGTATTGCGCGTTGCGGATCATGCCGAGCCGCTTGAGCTTGATCTTGACTGCCACGGGTGTGGTCTCTCCTGCATTCGAGCGTGGGTGAACGGCACCTTGCCGAGTGGGGCACGACGCGGTGACGCTCCAGGGACAGGCATGATCGGCGGGAGATGAGAGGGCACCCGCCTGGTCACGATGTTCCAACATGTCATTGTGCCAGATCGACGGCACTGCCCACGACCCGTCACGACTGTACGACGCAAAGATCCGGCAACGCTCCGGCCACCCCGCGGCCACGCGTACGGACGACCGCGCGGAAGGCGTGCGAACGGGCCGCACGGCAGGCGTGCGGCCAGACCCGCGCGCCTTCCGTGCGAACCGGCTACTTCTGGCCGGGAAGCCGCAGCTTGGAGGGGTCGAAGCCGGGCGGCAGCTCCATCCCCGGAGGCAACTTGCCCCCCAGGTTTCCCAGCGCCCCGCCGCCCTTCTTGGTGGGCTCGGCCGGAGCGTCGGAGTCGGAGGCGCCCTTGCCCAGCGCCGCCTTGCGCGGGTCGCCGCTGACCCGGCGCCCCTTCTTGGCCTTCTTCTGGGCCTTGCTCGCCTTCGCGCGCCCGCCCGGCATGCCGGGGATGCCCATGCCCCCCGCCATCCGCTTCATCATCTTCTGGGCGTCGAAGAAGCGGGTGACCAGGTTGCTGACCGCGCTCACCGTCACGCCGGAACCGGCCGCGATGCGCGCCCGGCGGGAGCCGTTGATGATCTTGGGGTCCTGGCGCTCGGCGGGGGTCATCGAGCGGATGATGGCCGCGATGCGGTCGAGGTCGCGATCGTCGATCGAGTTGATCTGGTCGCGCATCTGCCCCATGCCGGGCATCATGCCGAGCAGGTTTTTGATGGGGCCCATCTTCTGGACCATCATCATCTGCTCGAGGAAGTCTTCCAGCGTGAAGTTTTCGCCCGAGGTGAGCTTGCCGGCCATCTTGGCGGCCTGCTCCTCGTCGAACGTCTTCTGCGCCTGCTCGATCAGGGTGAGGATGTCACCCATGTCGAGGATGCGGGAGGCCATCCGGTCGGGGTGGAAGGCGTCGAAGTCTTCCAGCTTCTCGCCCGTCGAGGCGAACATGATCGGCCGCCCCGTGATGTGGCGGACCGAGAGCGCCGCACCGCCGCGCGCGTCGCCGTCGAGCTTGGTCAGCACCACGCCGTCGAAGCCGACGCCCTCCATGAACGCCTGCGCCGTCGTGACCGCGTCCTGGCCGATCATGGCGTCGACCACGAACAGGACCTCGTCGGGCGAGACCGCGTCGCGGATGTCGGCGGCCTGCCGCATCATCTCCTGGTCGATGCCCAGGCGGCCGGCGGTGTCGATGATGACGATGTCGTGCTGCAGGCGCCTGGCCTCGTCGATGGAGGTGCGGGCGACCGCGATCGGGTCGCCGACGCCGTTGCCGGGCTGCGGCGCGTAGACGGCGACCTGAGCGCGCTCGCCCACCACCTGGAGCTGCTGGACGGCGTTGGGCCGCTGCAGGTCGGCCGCGACGAGCATGGGCGTGTGGCCCTCCTCGCGCAGCCACCTGGCCAGTTTGCCCGCCAGCGTCGTCTTGCCCGCGCCCTGCAGGCCCGCCAGCATGATGACGGTCGGCGGCGTCTTGGCGTAGCGGAGCCTGCGGGTCTCGCCGCCGAGGATCCCGATCAGCTCGTCGTTGACGATCTTGACGACCTGCTGCGCGGGATTCAGCGCCTGGGACACCTCGCTGCCGCGGGCGCGCTCTTTGACCTGGGCGACGAACGCCTTGACCACCGGCAACGCGACATCGGCCTCGAGCAGGGCGATGCGGATCTCACGGGTGGTGGCGTCGATGTCGGCATCGGACAGCCGCCCCTTTGATCGGAGGGAGGAGAAAACCGATGTCAACCGGTCGGATAGCGTCTCGAACACGTGGTAGGCCAGTCCTCGAAGCGAATGTACGTCTAAGAGTCCAGACTAGCCGCTCCGCTAGCCGCTCCAGCCTGGCACGGCCATCCGCACCGTCAGCGCGTGCTCGACGAGATTGATCAGCGCGCCCTTGACGGAGTCCTTCGAACGGGCGTCGAGGCGCACCATCGGGATGTGCGGGGCGAGGGTGAGCGCGTCGCGCACCTCGGCGTCGCTGTGCGCGTACTGGCCGTCCCATCCGTTGACGCCCACGACGAACGGGAGCTGGGCCTCTTCGAAATAGTCGATGGCGGGGAAACTGTCGGCCAGACGACGGGTGTCGACCAGCACGACCGCACCGATGGCACCGCGTACGAGGTCGTCCCACATGAACCAGAACCGATGCTGCCCGGGAGTACCGAACAAATACAAGATCAGATCACGATCGAGCGAAACCCGGCCGAAGTCCATCGCCACAGTCGTGGTCGACTTCAACGGCGTCATACCCAGATCATCGATCCCCGCCGACGCATCGGTCATCACCGCCTCCGTCGTCAACGGCATGATCTCCGACACCGCCCCGACGAACGTCGTCTTGCCCACCCCGAAACCACCGGCCACCACGATCTTCGTCGAGGTGAGACCGGGACTAGAGCCTGCGAAGTCCACTTAGCACCCTTTCCAGCAGGTTGACGTCAGGTCGACCCGCATCGAGCTGCGGCTGATGCACCCGAACCAGGCCCTCGGCCGCCATGTCCGCGATGAGAACCCGCGCCACGCCGAGCGGGATCCGCAGCAGCGCCGACACCTCGGCCACCGATCTGACCTGAAGGCAGAGCTGGCTGATCGCCTTGTACTCGGGCGTGATGTGGGAGAACTCCCGGTGCTCGGCCGTCGCCGAGGACACCAGGGCCTCCATCGCCAGCTTGAGCTTGGGCGCGGTACGCCCGCCCGTGACGGCGTAGGGACGCACCGGGGAGGCGGGGTCGGAGCTGGGGGGCGGAGGCGGGGGGTCCCAGCCTCCGGTGTTCCACGAGTTGCTCACCTACATCACCTGGTCTGGCTGGCGCGCAGTTCGGCACGCACAGCCGGAGTCAGCACCTGACCGGCGCGATCGACCATCAGCGTCATCTGA
>NZ_BAAAZP010000077.1:0-124734 GCF_039536965.1 Nonomuraea antimicrobica
GCGCTGGGCGAGGCCGTGCTGCCCGGCACGCGGCTGCCGTGGGCGCGCCTCGGCGCGGGCGTGCTCGCCGCGGCGGGCGGCGTGGTGCTGACGGTCGTGCTGTCGGGCCTGACCACAGAGGCGGCCGCGAGCCCGGTCACCATGTTCACGGCCCTGCTCTGGACGACGGCCGTGGCCCTGCTCGGCCCGCTGATCGCACGGGCGGTGACCGCGCTCCCTCTACGGCTGCCCGGCGCCGCCGGATACCTGGCGAGCAAGAACCTGCGCGCCTCCGTCGGCCGGATGGCGTCGGTGATCACGCCGCTCACCCTGCTGACGGCGCTGACGTGCACGATCCTGTTCTCCCAGACCACGACCGGGCACGCCGCCCAACGCGAGCTGGACGCCGGGATCACGGCCGATCACGTGCTCGCGCCCGGCGCGTCCGCCGCCGCCGCGCGCCGGGTGCCCGGCGTGACGGCCGCCGCCGAGATCCTGCGCACCTCGGTCCGCATTGACCTGACCAAGTACGGCGCGCAGGCCGTCACCGCGCTGGACGGCCTCGCCGATCTGGGTGTGGTGTCCGGGACCCTGAAGGGCTTCGCCGACGCCTCGGCCGCAGCCGGCGGCGCCGCCACCTCGGCCGCGGTCAGCAGCACCGCCGCCGACCGGCTCGACGTCACCGTCGGCGACCGGATCGACCTGGTGCTCGGCGACGGCTCGCCCGCCACCGTGACCGTGGCGGCCATCTACGAGCGCGGCCTCGGCTTCGGCGACCTGACGCTCTCCCGCGCCCTGGTCGCCGGCCACGTCGACGACCCGCGGCCCACCGTGCTCGTCGCCGGTGGCGACCGCGCCGCGCTGGAGCGGGCCTTCCCCGGCGTGGCCGTACTCGACCACGCCCAGGCCGGCGCGGCGGGCACCGGCGGCGCGGAGGTCAACTACGTCGCGATGGGGCTGATCATCGCCTTCTGCGCCATCGCCGTGGTCAACACGCTGGCCATGTCCATCTCGGCCCGTTCCCGCGAACTCGCCCTGCTCCGCCTGGTCGGCACCACGCGCCGGCAGCTCCTGCGCATGCTCCGCGTCGAAACCCTCACCGCCACCGCGGTGGCCGTGGCCATCGGCACGCTGATCTCCCTGGCCGTCCTGACCGCCTTCAGCAACGGGATGACCCGTACGCCTCTTCCCTACGTCCCGCCCCTCACCTACGTCGCGATCATCGCGGTCACCGCCGCGCTGGCCATGGCCGCGACGGCCATCCCGGCTCGCCTCACCCTCCGCGTGCACCCGGCCGAAGCCCTCGGGGCCCGCGAGTAGCGTGTGGCGCGCTGGTCGGCGTCGACCGGTCGCGGGGAGTGCTCAGTCCAATGTCTGGTCCAGCAGGCGCTCGGCCAGGCGTCGGACGGCGGTGCGCAGTTCCCGCGGCGACGAGATCGTGAACCGGAAGCCGAGCCCGGCGAGCATGGCGGCCATGCCGTCCAGGGACTCGGCACGCGTGCGCAGGAGGACTCCGTCCGGTGTTTCGGTGAGTGTGGCCACCGACGGCGGGATGCGGCGGGACGCCTCGGCGAGGGGAACGTGCAGGATGACCTCGACGACGTGCGCGTACGGCACCTGGGCCAGCGACGCGGTGACCTGCCGCACCGGGTCGGCCTCCTCGGGGATCTCATAGGAAGCCGTCCCCGGGACGACAGCGGAGATCCGGTCGACGCGGAAGGTGCGGATCTCGCCGGACCGGTGGTCATGGCCGGTCACGTACCAGCGGCCGGAGTGGAAGACCAGGCCGTGGCCGTCCAGCTCGCGTTCGGTCCGGGCGTCCTTCCAGGAGCGGTAGCGCAGGGTGACCCGGCGGCGGTCGCGGATGGCGGCGGCCAGGGTCAGCACGGCCCGGCTCGCGGGCGTCGGCGCCGCACGTTCGGCGAGGGTGAAGTCGAGGGTCTCCTCCAGGGCGCCGACCTGTTCTCGCAGCGTGCTCGGCAGCACCCGCCGGATCTTGGCCAGGGCGGCCTCGGTGGCCTCGGCGGCGAGGCCCAGGCGGCGTCCGGCGAGCAGGCCGAGGACCACGGCGGTGGCCTCGTCGTCGGTGAGCATCAGCGGTGGCAGCTTGTAGCCGGGCATCAACTGGTAGCCGCCGTAGCGGCCGCGTTCGGCGGCGACCGGGATGCCCAGCTCGGCGAGTCGGGCGGCGTAGCGCCGTACGGTCCGCTCGTCCACACCGAGTCGCTGCGCCAGGTCGCGGCCGCCCAGCCCGTGGTGCGCCTGGAGCAGTTCGAGCATCGCCAGCATCCGGGTCGCCGGATATGACACAGGTCACCCACTTAATCCGGGCGGATTCTGTCCGCTATCGGCATTAGCGTAGCGACATCGGCTCACTGGAAGGACGATGAGATGGCGAACTACGTGCTGGTTCCCGGCTTCTGGCTCGGCGCCTGGGCTTGGGACCAGGTGGCGCGGAGCCTACGCGCCGCCGGACACCAGGTGCGGGCGGTCACCCTGACGGGGCTGGCGGAGCGGGCTGGGGAGCTGTCGCCGGAGGTCGGCGTGGAGACCCATGTCGTCGACATCCTCGCGGCGATGGACGGATGGGAGGAGGTCGTGCTGGTCGGGCACAGCGGGGCGAGTGTCCCGGTGACCGCGGTCGCCGACCGGCATCCCGAGCGGCTCAGCCGGGTGGTCTACGTTGACACCGCGCCACTGCCGTCCGGTGTGGCGGTGATCGACTTCAATGACGAGGACACCCAGAAGGACTGGCGCGCTCAGGTCGGGGACGGTCACACGCTCGACGCGCCCTCCTTCGAGCAGGGGGAGAGGCAGTTCGCGGGACTGACCGAGGAGGATTGGGCGCAGATCCTCGCGAAGGCGACGCCGCAGCCGTGGGGCGCGGCCACCCAGTCGGTTCAGCGGCCGGAGCAGATCCCGGCGACGCCGAAGACCATGGTCGCCTCGACGATGCCGGTGGCGCTGATCCGTAAGCTGATCGCTTCGGGGAACCCGGCGTTCGCCCCGCTCGGCACACCCGAATGGACCTTTGTCGAGCTGCCGACCGGCCACTGGCCGATGTTCTCGCGACCGGCGGAGCTCGCCGCCTTGCTCTGACGGCCTCCACATCGTGTCCGACACGGTGCCGGCCGGGCTTGACTCTGACATTGATGTCGGAGTTTAGCGTCGGCGGCATGACGAACGAATACGCGCTTCCTCAGCCTCGCTTCGACGTTCTGGTGCAAGGCGACGGCCCCGCGCTCCTGCTCGCCCACGGCGCCGGCGGCAGCATCCACGGCAACTTCGGCCTGGTCCTCGACGACCTCTCCCGTGACCACACCGTCATCGGCCCGCACTACCCGGGCTCCGGCGCCACCCCGGTCGCCACGGAACCGCTGCACCTCGACGAGCTGGCCGACCAGTTGGTGGCATCCGCCGTCACGCGGGGACACGACTCGTTCGCGGTCCTGGGCGAGTCGCTGGGCAGCGCCGTGGCGGTCCGGGCCGCCAGGCGGCACCCCCAGCGGGTCACGGCACTCGTGCTCACCGCGGGGTTCCCCGTCGCGGACCCGGTCCTGGCGTTGGCCGCCCAGCTCATCAAGACGCTGGCCCGTGCCGGTGAGTGGGGCGCCCTGGCCCGCCTGGCCTGCTTGTCGTGCCTGTCACCGGCGCGCCTGGCGGAGATCTCCCCGGCCGACCTGGACGCCATGGTGGCGCTGGCCCAGGAGGGGATGCCACCGGGGACGGTGGACCACTTCGACCTGGTGTCGCGGGTGGACGTGCGCGAAGACCTCGCGTACGTGGCCGTACCCACCCTCGTCGTGGTGCCGACCGGTGACCGGCTGGTCCTCCCCGACAGCTCCTACCGCCTGGCCGCCGGCATCCGCGAGGCCAAGCTCGTCGAACTCCCCGGCGCCGCGCACATTCTGGCGGAGCCCGACCGCGCGACCTGGCTGCGACTCGTCCGCGAGTTCCTCGCCCCGATAGCCCCGATCGCCCCGCGCCCGGCGTGACGGCTGTCCCCGGGACCGAGCAGGCCGGTGCGTTGACACTGGCCGACGTGGTAGGCGGCGGCCCGGCCCGGCCGCATCCGTGAGATCATTCCTGCGATCAGTCTGGCGGCTTCGAGGCGTGTGGAGTCCGTCTCGGCGTGAGATCGAAAGGTTGTGGACATGCTCCGTACCCCTCTGGCCGTCCTGACCGCGGGAATCGTCGGAGCCTCCGTGCTGTCCCTGGCCGATCCGCGACCGGCCGTGGCCGCCTCCGCCCTGACCTGCTCGGCGGTCGTGCCGGTGTACGGCATCGACGGTGCGGGAAAACTGCGCTGGTACGGCCACCGCGCCGGCGCCTCCGGCGGGGGCTCCTGGGTCGCCGACAGCGGCAAGGAGATCGGCTACGGCTGGAACACGCTGGCCAAGGTGTTCTCCGGCGGCAACGGCGTGATCTACGCGGTCGACGCCGACGGAAACCTGAAGTGGTACCGCCACCTGGATCCGGCGACCGGCGAGCGCGGCTGGGCTCCCGGCGAGCGCACGGTCATCGGCAACGGCTGGGGCGACTTCGTGGACATCGTGTCGGCCGGCTCCGGGGTCATCTACGCCCTCGACAAAGCCGGAGACCTGCACTGGTACCGCCATCTTTCACCGACGACCGGCGAGGCCCGCTGGGCGGCGGGGAGCGGCAAGGTCATCCGTTCGGGCTGGACGGCGATCACCACTCTGATGACCGGACGCGACGGCACGCTGTACGGCGTGAACACCAAGGGACAGGTCCGCTGGTACGACCACACCGACCCGGTCGCCGGCGGCACCACCTTCGGCCTGGGCACAGGGCTGGTGACCGGCGAGGGCTGGAACGACTACCGCAGCCCGTCCGGCGCCGGAGCGGGAGTCGTCTACGCGCTCGACGCGTCCGGCCGGATGTGGTGGAACCACCATGCCGACCCCCTCGCCGGGGCACCGGTCTGGCACGACCGCCGCCCCCTGAACGAAGGATTCGCCTCCTTCACCACCCTGTTCGCCGACGCCGCCGCCTGCGCGCAGGGGCAGTCCTTCACCGGTTACACCCCCGGCAAATCCGGCCAGAACCTCTACTACAGCCAAGGCCGGGTCGGCGCCGTCCTGACGGAAGGCGCCCGTACCGCCGTCACCTACGGCCAGCAACGCAAGTTCGCCGAGCCGACGACCGAGGCGACCGTCTCCACCCGAGCCTGGGTCCGCCTGCTACCCGGCCCGTGGTCACCCTCGGCGCCCTGGGCGGCCTCGTGGCCGGCGGCCAACATCGCCAGGACCGACGAGGATCTGCTGGAGATCGCCACGCAGTATCTCGTGGACGCCCCCGCCAAAGTCCGCGACGGCCTGCGCTACGCGGGCGACGCCCACTACGGTCCCCTGCTCCCGGACGGCACCCGGGAAGAGGGCTCGGACTTCAACGACTACCTCGGCCTCTCATGGACCTACGACGACAGGGTCGACCCCCCGGAGGCCCGGCAGAAGGAATCGCTGGACTGTTCCGGTTTCGTGAGAATGGTCCTTGGCTACCGCGGCGGCTACCCCCTGGGCATCGGCGACACGCTGAGCAAGTCCGCGATTCCCCGCCGAGCCGTGCAGATGGCCGACGACAACGCCCCGGGGATCACCGTGATCGACGGTGGCACGGCCAAGCCCACGTCCTACGCGGAGCTGCAGACGGGCGACCTGCTGTTCTGGGACGCCGGCACGGACGACGGCACAGCCATCGACCATGTCGGCATCTATCTGGGAATCGACTCCACCGGCAAACACCGGTTCATCTCCAGCCGTAAGACGGTCGACGGGCCGACGCTGGGCGACGAGGGCGGCTCCTCGACCCTCGACAGCGCCACGCTCTACGACCGCTCTTGGCGCAAGGCCAAGCGCGCCTGACCCGCAGCCCTTGTGACAGGGCGCGGGCGGCGGCCTATCCGGATCGCGCCCTATGACGCGGTGCGCGATGTCCACCAGGCCGCCACCTGCGCCCTGGAGGTGCATCCGAGCTTGCGCAGGATCCGCTCGACGTGGCCCTCGGCCGTGCGCTGCGCGATGATCAGTCGTTGGGCGATCTTCTTGTTCGTCAGTCCCTCGGTGATCAGCTCGGCGATCTCGAGCTCTCGCGGTGTGAGCTGCTCGACGTTCGCCGTGACGCGCGGCTCGCGGGGCGACGCCTTCGTCGGTTTCGCGAGAACGTGGTCGATCGTGGCCGTGGGCGTCATCCGTGCGCCCCGCTGGTACGCCTCCTCGAACGCCGCCTCGCCCAGCGATTCACGCGCGTACTCACAGGCGTTCGTGTGTTCCTCTCCCCACGTGGCGTACCGCAGGAGAGAGATCCCCGCCTTGCCCCAGGTCGCATGTGCCGCGCCGAGCAGCCAGGCCACCGACGCCGCCTCCGTTCGCCGAGTCGCCACCCAGGACAGCGACTCCAGGCACGCACCGATGACGGTCGGGTCCTCGAAGTCGCGATTGATGTCGAGAATCTCCTTGAGCAGGCGCGTGGCCTCGTCGAGATCTCCTTGCCGGCGCCTGAGGTCGGCGAGGACCCACAGGAGATACGACTGGTTCCAGCGTGCGCCCCGGCGAGCGCACTGCTCGATCACCGGACCGCAGAGTTCCACGCCCGCATCGATCTCGCCCAGGACGCCCAGCACGCCCGCCAGGTCCGCGGTGGCGAGCCAACGTCCCGGCAGGTCGCCCGTCACCTCGTGATGATCACGCGCCGCGCTCAAGAGGCTCCTGGCCTCCGGGTAGTCGTGGTCGCAGGCCGCGCTCAGCCCCAGGACATAGGTCGCGTACGCCCGGCTGCGGTCGTCGCCGAGCCGCTCGGCCAGGGCACGGCTCTCCTGGCCATGGCGGCGGGCGGCTTCGACGTCACCCTGATAGAACCCCAGCCAGCCGGCCAGCCACAGCCCTCGGGCCCTGGCCGCGTCCGCCGCGGCGCCCCTCGGCAGGGCGGCCAGCAGGCGCTCCACGTGGCGTCGGCCCTCGCCCACCGCGTGCGCCAGCCAGAAGGGCCAGAGGTCCGCGGTGAGGTGCAGGCCGCTGACGGCCTCGTTCGGAGTCGTCAGGCAGTACTCGATCGCGGCCCGGAGGTTGTGCCGCTCAGACCTGAGCCGCCGGCTCCAGTGACGTTGTTCCGACTCCGCCCATCCGGTGGTCGCCTGTGAGGCGAGCGCGCCGCACCAGTCGCGGTGCCGCGCCCTGATCATTTCCAGCTCGCCCGATTCGTCCAGGCGGCCACGGCCGAACTGCCGCAAGGTGTCGAGCATGCAGTAACGCACACCCGTGCTGTCGTCATCCCGGATCACGATCGACTTTTCGACGAGACTGTGCAGCCGATCCAGCAACTCCTCCGCGGGGAGGTCGTCGTCACAACACACCGCTTCCGCCGCCGCCAGGTCGAAGCCGCCGGCGAAGACGGTCAGCCTCGCCCACAGCGTACGGTCGAGCGGATCCAGCAGGTCGTAGCTCCACTCGACCATCGCCGTGAGCGAGGTCTGCCGGGTGTCGTGGGCCCGGTGCCCGATGGTCAGCAGCTTGAATCGATCATCAAGCCGGGCGGCGATCTGCGCCACGGACAGTGAGCGCATACGAACCGCGGCCAGTTCGATGGCGAGGGGGATCCCTTCGAGATCGCGGCACAGACGTGCCACCGCCGGGCACGTGTCGGCATCCAGTCGGAACTCCGGGAAGACCGCCTGTGCCCGGCTGACGAACAAGCTGACGGACTCGTAGCGCATCAGGACCTCGGCGGGCTCTCCTGCCGAGGGCTCCAGCGGCACCGTGAGCGGCGGGACCTGGAAGATCTGCTCACCCTCCAGGCCGAGCGGCTGACGGCTGGTCGCGAGGATCCGAAGACCCTCGGACGCCCGGAGCAGGGTGCGGGCGAGATGGGCGCAGCCGTCGACCAGATGCTCGCAGTTGTCCAGGACCAGCAGCCCTTGCCGACCGGCCAGGTGGTCGGTCGGCGGTTCCGTCCGCGACGTGGTGGACACGTCGGGAAGGCCCATCGCCGCGGACACCGTCTGCGGGAGGAGACTCGGGTCCGTCAGCGTGCTGAGGTCGACGTACCAGACGCCGCCGGGGAACGCCCGGTGCCGTTTACGCGCCGTGTGCAGCGCGAGCCGCGTCTTGCCGATGCCGCCTGGACCTGTCAGAGTCAGCAGCCTGCTCGACTCGAGCAGGCGGCGGACCTCGGTGGCCTCCTTGCGGCGGCCGATGAAGGGGGTCAGTTCGGCGGGGAGCACGCGACTCGACCGTGAGATGCTGCCACCGGCTCGTGTCCTCCTGCCTCCGGGACCCTTTGTCCAATCCGGCGATTGTAGTTCGGGGTCGCGGGCGGCGGATCCGGTGCAGGTCAGGCTTCCCGGCGTGCGGTACTTCCGGCCCGGGTCAAGCCGGTCGCTTGACCGCCTCGAACGCGCTCGGCAGGCCGTCGGCGCCGTGGCCGAGGGCGACCGCGCGCGTGATGATGGACTTGAAGAATTCCGGCACGTCAACACCTATGCCACGGGCGCGGCTGGTCTCGATCAGGCGATCCATCGCGTTCAGGTGAATTTCGAGGGTCTCTTCGTCGCTCGGATACCTGCCCTCGTCGACCTGCCTGGCGACTTCGTGGAAGACCGCTTCAATGGACCTGAGAAACTGAATGGCGACGGGGAGGAACGTCGACGCCTTGCTCCCCTCGGTGCCGACCAGGGAGAAGGCGTGGAAATAGCCGCTCAGGACACCCCATTCCACGCCGAGCAGGCTCGAGTCGTACAGCGAGGCCATGCCGTGATCGGCTCCGAGGTAAGACGTGGCGCCGCCCAGGACGTTCAGCATCTCTCGCTCGGCCGCGAACACCGCCTCTGATCCACTGTAGAAGAGAACGGCCTCAGACCCCCCGACACCGCTCGGCGTCGCCATCACAGCCCCGTCGAGATAGTGGACGCCGCGCTCTGCCGCCCACGCGGCCGCCTCGCGGGCCTGTTCGGGAGTGCCCGTGCTCAGGTGTACGAGGTGTCTCCCCGAGAGGGCATCACCGCATGACTCCAGCACCTCGTACGCGGCCGGGTAGTCCGTCACGCAAACGATCACCGTTGGGCTCGCCGCGACGGCGTCGCGAACGGTCGCGGCTCGGGTCGCCCCCAAAGACACCAGCTCATCGGCCTTCCCGGCGGTGCGGTTCCACACGGTGGTCGGGTGTCCGTTCTTCACCAGGACCCGGGCCAGAGCCGAGCCCATCAGGCCGAGACCGATGACGGTGACCGGTGAACGATCGTCGTGGGCCATCACAGTGCCCTCCCCCTTGCTTCAACTGCGACAGAGATGGCACGCTTGCCCATCTCACTTCCTCTCTCGGACACACGAACCGGGCCGACGCAGCATCTCGTCCGCGAGCGCCTCGCAGGGACGAGCCACGGCTGACATCAGCTCACGGGTTCGCCGAACAGTCTGGGTGACCTGGCGTCGCGGCGTTAGGGGAGAAATCCCCAACTTCCACGTGTTCCCCGTGAAGTCGCCCCAACAGCCGTGGTCCCACCGGCCTTGGTGAGGCCGGTGGGACCACGTTCTCGCGACCGCCCTCCGGGTTTCGGCGGTCGTCCTTGCTGGTTACCGGAGGTAGTAGGCGCGGATCACGGTCTGATCGATGCCGTTGCCCTGACCGTCGTCGGCCTTGACCCGCAGCCCGACGAACCCGTTGTGCTTCTTCGGCGGATTGATCGTCGGTTCGACCAGGCCCTTGGACCCGGCCTTGCCGTCGAAGACGGGCTGCCAGGTCGCCCCGTCATCGAAGGTCGCCCACACCTTGACCGCCCACTTCGCCGGCGCCGCCGGGCCGCCACGCTGGTAGCCGAGCTGGATAGGCGCCTGGTGCCGCTTGGCGGGTACGGCGTTGTTCAGATCCACCGGCAGCCGGTACTCGGTCATGACCAGCGGGATCCGGGTTTCCGGGTCGGGGTTGTAGTTCAGCGACCACTCCGTGCTCGTACGGGTCGACAGCGGATACGGGTCCAGCGTGGTGTCCACCACGACGCGGTACGAGCCAGGCTCCTTGATGTGGCACTCGGCGGGCCCGAAAGCCTTGGGGAAGCTCGGCGTGTCGCAGAGCTGCTGGTCACCGCGGTAAACCCGGGTTCGGTTGGTGACGTTGTTGCCCCAGAACCACAGCCCGCCGGAACCCTCGCCGGCACCGAGAACGGGGTCGTTGTAGTCGCCCACGCCGTGCCGCCAGTAGAGTCCGGCCCAGCCGTGCATGGCGAACGGAAGGTCGAGTGCCTGTTGCGGCACCATCGGCGCCTTCATCAAGTTACGGGTGACCTGCTGGCCCGCGGCCACCGCCGGTCTGAACCCGGCCGCGGTCCACCTGCACTGCGCCGGAGCCGGGAGCTCGCGGGTGACGGAGCAGTGGCTGTCCGTCAGTTTCTCACTGCCGGGCATCACATACTCTGTCCGGACGAGCGGCAGCGTTCCCGCCGTGATCCGGGGCCCGACGCCGAACCGCACGGTGTCGTCGCCCGGTTCTCCCGGGTAGGCGGCATGGAAGCGGGTCGTCACCGTGGCCAGGCTGTCCTGAGCGATCGTGTAGACCGGATCGGTCACCGCCTGTGCCGGGCTGGACTGGACCTGGTAGTCATATGCCGCCGGAGTGTTCGAGTCAGCCCTCAGCTTCGCCGGCCGCTTGCCGACCAGCTTTGCCAGGGCCGCACCGTCCGCGGGCGAGACCACGGTCACCCAGATCTTGTGGTCCCAAGCGGCGTATCTGACCGGCGAGCCGGCATCGACCGCGAGGACCACTCCCACCGCCCCCGCCTCGGTCGCGGCCCGGACCTCGTCATCGATCAGGGCGAGGAGCGCGTCGTCTTCGCCGTCCGTGCGAGGCTTCTCCCGGATCAGCGCGACCTTGCCGCGCAGATCCGCCCCGGCCAGCGACTGCGGGCTGCCGTCACCGGCGTCGACCAGCACGATGTCCCCATCGGTGGGGAGCTTCTTCCGACAGCCGAAGCAGGTCCAGTTGTCCGTGTAGACGGCCTGCTCGTCCCGGGGAAGAAACGCCGGGATTCGCTGACGGCTGTCGCCGCTGCGCAGCTCCAGGGGCTGGGGGATACGGATCGATGCGTATTTGACGGTCACCCCGGCCGGCTGTGGCCCGAGGGCCTGGTAGAGCCCGTAACCTTGACCGACGAATTCCGAGTACTCGACGTCCCCATCGGCGTACGTGACCGTGGTCGCCTCGTTGATCGAGGGACGATCGGTGCGGATCTGGAATTCTCTGGCCTGCCGGGTTTCGATGGGCAGGACGCGGTCCTGGTCGTGCTGCACCGTCCAACCGGCGAATATCGCGATCCGGTCGAGGAACTGCCCGACGCTGCCGAAGATGCGATAAGTGTCCGCAGGCAGGTCGCCGACGACCCCGCTCTGCATGTTGATCCACTTGTCGCGCCACCACTCGCCCTCGTCGAAGTACTGCACCCACAGGCTCGAGACGTCGCCGCCCTTGGCGATGGCGAGGGAGCGAAGCGGGTCAGGGGCGTTGCCCGCCATGTCGGTGGCGTTCACGACCAGCTTGTGGCGTTCCGGGTCGTGGGTGAAGCTCAGCGTGGTCGCCACCTTGACGCCGTTGGGCCCGTCGGCGGTCAGCCTGCCGTAGAAGGTGCCGAACGGGGTGAGGGTGTTGTCGATCTTGACCGTGGCCGTGGCGGTGCCACCGGCCGGCACGCTCACCTGGGCGGGCTCGACCTTGACCGCCCCCGCCGGGGGCGTCCAGTCGGTCTGACCTCTGAAGTACTGGGCCGTCGTGCCGGTGTTCGGCCGCCAGAACTGGCTGGTCAGGTCCAGGGTCACCGGCGCGTCACCGCTGTTGGTGTAGGTGATCGTGCCGGTCTGGGTCTCGGACGGGAACAGGTCCACCCCCAGGTTGAGTATCCCGGTGGCGTGCAGCTTCTGGGTCACCGCGCGGCCGACGTCAGCCAACCCGGCCCCTTGCACCCAGGCGAACTCCTCGTTGGGGGTGGCCGTGCTGGTCAACGCGTCGCGGATCTGCTGCGCGGTCCAGTCAGGGTGCTGCTGCCGTACGATCGCCGCTGCCGCCGCCACGTGCGGCGCCGCCATCGACGTACCACTGATCTGCATGTAGCCGCTGCCGTCACAGACCGGGTCGGTCGAGCAGATGACGTTGTCGTCGTTGTTCGCGCTGGCCGCCAGGATGTTGGTGCCGGGCGCGGAGATCTCGGGCTTGATCGCGAAGTCTCCGGCGCGCGGGCCCCACGAGGAGTAGGCGGCCCACGAGGCGCCGTCGCGGGACTTGGCCCCCACTGCCAGCGCCTCATCGGCCACCGCCGGGGTGCCGACCGCGTGGACGACGGGCCCGCTGTTGCCGGCGGAGGTGACGAACAGGGCGCCGGTGCGCCGGCTGATCTCGTTCAGGGCCTGGGACATCGGGTCCGTGCCGTCGGTGCAGCAGCCGCCGAGGCTCATGTTGACGATTTTGGCCTTGCCGGCCGCCCACTCCATGCCGGCGATGATCCAGGAGTCGTACCCGCCGCCGTCGTCGTTGAGCACCTTGCCGTTGAACAGGCCCGCCTTCGGCGCAGTGCCCGCGTTCTTCCCGTCGGACCTGGCACCCGTCCCGGCGATGATCGACGCCACGTGCGTGCCGTGCCCGTACCGGTCGGTCGGGCTGTCCCCGCCCGGCTGGTCGGCCGGTACGAAGTTCTGTGCCTCGATCACCTTGCCCGCGAGGTCCGCGTGGCCGGCGTCGACCCCGGTGTCCAGCACCGCCACCGGCACCCCGGCACCGTCGAACCCGGCCGTCCACGCCTTGTCCGCGCCGATCGCCACCCGGGACACATCGTCGGACGCCTTGACCTTGCCGTCCAGCCACACCTTCTTGATCCGGGGGGCCATCGTCAACGGCGCGGCAGCCCCGGACCTGGCTCCCTTCACCGGTTCGGTGACCGCGGACCAGAACTTCGTGCCCTGCTTCTTGTCCACGCCCATCGCGACCGCGCCCGCGATCGGCAGCCGGCGCCTGACCTGCGCACCGTCCACCGGTTCTGTGGGAGGCTGGGCGCCGTCGGGGACCTTGTAGTCGACGATCAACGGCAACTGCTTGATCTTGTCATCGGTGTACCCGTCGCGGACCAGCAGCGACAGGTTGAACAACCGCACGTCGAGCTGCCCCGCCGCGAGCAGCGGAGCCGCCACCCCCGGTAACGCGAACAACTCATCGCCCTGGGTGATGATCCGCACATCGCCTTGTGGCGCCACATCGGTCACCACCTGGGCCGTGCTGTCCTTCCCTTTCCCGCTCACCCGCACCACGTCACCGGTCACCAGCGTGACCAGGTGCGAGTCACCTGCCGCGGGGCCGTCAGGACCCGGCTGCCCGGCCGTCGCGGCCCCGCCCTGGGCGGCGCCGCCGAGCGGAGGGGCGGCCTGCACCTGCGCGGAGACTCCAGGCGGTGCCAGTACGGACAGCGCCAAGACACTTGACAGGCCGCAGGCGAGCAACAGCCCGCCCCGCCTGCCGATTCGCATTGATCGCATGAAAATTCCTTCAGACTCGAGAACACGGAGAACATCGCGGCGACACCCGACGACGAGCGTCGCGGTCCACCACGCACGGCACTCGGACAGAGGTCACGCCGGCACCCATCCGTCACCGTCGTGCGTCTCACCCGTCCCCGGCGTGTCCGGGGACGGTTCGCCGGGCGATGGCACGGCCGGGCCGTCGGTTTGCAGGGATCCAGGAGCGTCGCCGGCGTGGCCGGTCACGTCCTGCGTGTCGGGGTCAGGAGACACGGGCCCGGTGGGGGTCCGTGGCGTAGCTGGATCGGTCGTGCTCATGCCGACACCATGCACAGCGGGACGATCGCAGACCTATGGTCCGTCTGTACCATTCGCACGGTTCGATGCCGCGAGGCGAACCGCGAGGGCCATGCGGGAGTGCACCCCGAGCTTGGACATCGCCGCGGCGAGCTGCTTGCGAACGGTGTTGGGCGACACGAACAGCTCCGCCGCGATCTCCTTGTTGGTCCGGCCTCTGCTCGCCAGCTCCGCCACGTCCCGCTCACGTGGCGACAGCTCGGATCCGTACGCCGGGCGTCGCCCGCCGCGCTGGGGGGACGGCAGGGAGATGCCGTACTGGCGAGCCAGATTCGCCGCCCGTCCCCGGTCCCAGGTCGCGCCCAGCCGCTCATAGACCGTCACCGAGGTACGCAACGGGTCACCGGCCTCCACGAGGCGGCCTGCCTCGGCCAGGCAGCGGGCGGCCCGCTCCGCCGCCTGGGCGGCCTCGTACGGGGCCCGCGCGGCCTCGTACAACGTCGCGGCCGCGAGGAACTCGTCGGCAGAAGAGGTGAGAACCCCGCGCGCATGACGAACGGCGGCCGGCGCCAGCGGGGCGTCCAGACCGCGAACCTGCCGCTCCACGCGGTCGACCAGGTCGGCGGCCTGGGCAGGTTCGCCGGCCGCCACCAGCACCTCCACGGCGGACGGGAGCAGACGACCGGTGGGAGCCCAGACCCCCTTGGCCGCGAGCACCTCCAGACACCGGTTCACCTGGTCCACGGCCTCCTCGACGTCGCCACGGAACAGGGCGACGCGGCTGAACGCCGCCACCGCGATCGGCAGCAGCAGGAAATCGACCGGCCTCTCCGCCGCGCCGAGCACCTCGGACAGCCGCCGGCGCGCGTCGTCGACCTCGCCGTGCGCCAGGGCCAGGCAACCGGCCACCAACTGCACGTCCACCCCGACCTCCGAGGTGAGAGAGTCGGACAGCTCGTCGACCAGCGTCGCGATCTCGGCCGCCAGCCCTTCCCACTGCCCGCGGCAGTAGGCCAGCAGGACCGAGCTGGCCTGCAGCGCGAGTTCGAGCCGCCTGTTCTCCTGCGCCATCGGGGCGTCGAGGCCCTTGCCGAGCAGTCGCTCCGCGATGTCCAGGTGCCCTGCCCAGCACGCGGAGGCGCCGATGGACCACAGGGCGGCCACCTCCCGGCGCTGCCGAGCCGCTCCGCCGACGCGCTCCATGACACGATCCGCCAGGCCGCGCCAGGCCGGATCTCCGTACACGACCAGGGACATGCCGACCTTCCCCAGCACGAAGGTCTCGAGCTGGGGATCGTCGAACTCGGTGACCAGCCGGACGGCCCGGCCGAACCACTTCAGGTCCTCGGCCAGCGGGACCGTCAGCGGGGACATCACGCCGAGTCCGACCATGGCCCTGGCGCGCAGATCGGCGCGGTCGACCAGGTCGTCCACCGCACCGGCGAGCAATCGGAGCTGGCGCGGCGGGTCGTCACCGCACCGGTTCAGGGCGATCGCCAGCCACAGCCGCAACTCGCCGCGGAGCTGACGGGGCAGTTCCCCGTCAAGCGCAGCGGTCAGCAGATCGACGACGTCGCCGGCCCTGAGGGTCTCCTCGACGGCGCGGCCCAGCTTCACCGCGAGCCGGCCGCGCCGTACGGGATCGAGCGCCGCCGTACGCAGGACGTCCTCGAGCAGGCGAACGGCCTCCACCTCATTCGCCAATCCGACGGCGTGATCAGCGGCCAGTTCCGCGGCGTGTGCCCAGTCGTCGAACCGGCCGGCCTGCTTCAGGTGATGGGCGACCTGGCCGAGCGGAACCGGGACCAGCGCCCGCAGGGCATGAGCGACCCGTCCATGGAGTTCGCGGCGGCGCGGCCCCGACATGTCGTGATAGACGGCCTGGGCGGCCAACTGATGCCGAAACCCGATCAGGCCGTCGTGCTCGACGAGCAGCCCCGAGCCGAGGGCGTCCTCGGTGGCGCTCTCGTCGACCGCCGCCCCATCCGCCAGCACGTCCGGTACAACCGGCACCTGGACCACCGCGGCCGCCTGGACCAGCCGCTGCGCCGCGTCCGGCAGCCTGGCCACCCGCTCCAGGGTGGGGTCACGGATCCCGGTCGGCACCTCCAGCGTGTCCAGCGCCTTGCGCTCCCAACGCCCGCCGTGACGGACCAGCATGCCGCGGGCACGGATGAGCGCCAGCACCTCCTCCACCGCCAGCGGCAGCCCCGAGGTCCGCTCCCACAGATAGCCGGCGAAGTCCGCCGACACCGTCTGGCCGTCCAGGATCGCCGCCACCATGTCGCCCGTGCGCTCCCTGTCCAGCAGCCCCAGGCGGACCCGCTCACGGCGGACGCCGGCGGGGACCCTGGCCGTCAGCGCGCGAACCGCGGGAACCGTCGGCTCCTCGACCCGATGCGTCACCACCAGGGCCAACCGCGGCGGCAACTGCGACACCAGATAGGCGATGAAGTCGCAGGTCTGCTCATCGGCCCAATGCAGGTCCTCCACCACCAGCACCGTCGGACCAAGGCAGGCGAGCACCTCGATCAGGCCGCGAAACACCCGATGCCGCTCCGCGCCGCGATCGTCCAGCGGCTCCGGCATCGGCGGCAGTACGTCGGCCAGCTCCGGCAGCAGCGGACGCAACGCCCCCGCCACCGCACCCAGCCGCGCGCCGTCAAGCTCGTCCCGCAGCCCGCGCACCGCCTCGACCAGCGGACCCAGCGGGAACAGCTCACGGATCGGGTGACACCGGCCCACCAGCCGACGCGACTCCGCGACGTCACGATGGCCCAGCAGCTCGGTCACCAGGCGGGTCTTGCCCACGCCCGCCTCGCCCTCCACCGCCACCACCACCGGCGGCGCCAGCATCGCCGCCACCACGGTGTCGAGCTCGGCTTCCCTCCCCACCAGAACCGGTGACGTCAGCAGCCGCGGGGCGGCACCAGTAGCTCCAGCATCCAGCTCGTTGACCATGAGTCCTCGACATGATCGGACCGGCCTTCAAGCATCAGCGCAGCAGTGGCGGACCGTCAAGAATCAGCCCCGCCCCACGCCCGGGGACACACCCGGCCCTGAGCGCAGGTCCGCGGCACAAATCCCAGGTCAACCAGGGTCGGTGTCAGGCCGGCCCGGGTTCGGCGACGCCGAACTGTTCCACCGCAGGACATCGTGCACCGTGAGTCGTTCACCGGTTGGCTGCGAACCGCCGTCGCGGATCGGTCAGGAGACGCGGGTCGCCTTCTCCGCCGTCCCGCGGAACTTCGTGCCGTCCCACCGGTAGGTCTGGCTGGCCACGGACGCCCAGTCAACCGGGTCCGGCCGGTCGCTGGTGGCCGCGTGGGCGACGCCTCCGCCCAGGACCGTCGTCAGTGCGGCGGTCAGGGCGGCCTGGGACCCGTGGGATGGGAGCGCCCCGACCGTCTCTCCGCGCTCATGAGAGAGGTCGATGCGGTGGTTCAGTCAAGGATCTCGACGTATCCGTCGGCGCCGTGAACGCGGATCCGCTGCCCGTCCCTGATCAGCCGGGTGGCCTGCGCCACACCCACGACGGCCGGCAAGCCGTACTCACGCGCGATCACCGCCCCGTGCGTCATGACACCGCCCACCTCCGTCACCAGTCCGGCGACGGTGACGAACAGAGGAGTCCAGCTCGGGTCGGTGTAGGTGGTGACCAGGATGTCGCCAGCATCGAGGTGGGCCCGCGCCATGTCCATGACGACCCGGGCACGGCCCTCGACGGTCCCGGCCGAGACCGGGAGGCCGGCCAGCGCGCCGGGCGGGAGGTCGTCACGCCGGTACCGGCCACTGATGGCCTCGCCGTCCGAGGTGAGGACCCGGGGCGGTGTGAGCGCCTCGTACGACCGGAACGCCTCCCGCCTTTCGCGGACGAGTTCGGCGTCCGCGTCGCCGGTGCGTACGACCTCCTGCAACTCCTGGAACCGGAGGAAGAAGATGTCATCCCGCTCGCGCAGGGTGCCGGACCGGACCAGGCGATCGGCCTCCCGCAGCAACGCCTGCTTGTAGACGAAATAGCGGCTGACCATGCCGTACTTGGGGTACTCCCGGTAGCCGGCGAAGGTGCGGACGCGGTCGATCATCCGCTTGGTCTCCTCGGCCTTCTGCTCGCCGTCGGGCAGGGCGCGCAGTCGCGTCAGCAGTTCCTGTTCCTTCCGCCGTGACTCCTGACGTCCTTGTTCGAAGTGTCGTTTGCCGGCGCCCGGCTCGAAGTTCTTGATGTTGCCGAGGATGACGGGCACGAGCGTGGCGGGCCGCTCGCTCCAGCGCGTTCTGGTGATGTCGATCTCGCCCGCGCAGCGCATGCCGTACTCGTCGAGGTAACCCCGGATGGCGTCATGCGCCTCCCGGCCGCCGGCCAGCCCGGCCAGCTCGGTCAGGAAGCCGTCGTCCTCCCGGCCTTCGTCCACGACCCGGTGCAGGAACGTCACGACGTCCGCGTGCGGCCGGATCGTGTCCGCGACGTCGAGGAGCGCCAGCCCCATCTCCGACGTGACATTGTGCGGGACGGACTGCGTGAGTGCGTCGGCCGCGTTCTTCTCGCCCAGCCACGTCTCGACGTGGTCGTTGAGCCACCAGGTCGCCTCCATCGCCGCCATGATCACCTGGTTGCTCCGCGGCGCGAACAGGACGCGCTTCAGCTCCGCGAGGTCGGCCAGGATGAAGTCGAGCAGCGCCGGCCCGGACAGGCTCCGGATCTTGTGCTGCAGGGTGGCGACGGACGCCTGACTGTCCCGGATCAGTTGGGTGACGACGGCCGGATCGGTCTCGATCGGGGCGGGCGGGTCACCGGCGGGCGCGGTGCCAGGGCTTTCCGCCGGAAGCGAGCGGACGAAGTCGCCGCGGTCGAGGACGGTCTGCAGCGCGTCCCGGACGAGCGGGTCTGACCTTCCCATGGTCCCGATGAGGATCGCGCGACCCGCGGGCGTCGCCAGGATGGGGGCCACGTCGACGAACAACCGTCCGCCCGCCTCGTGCATCGGCCGCGGGGTCGTCAACTGCCACAGGGAGAGCCCCAGCGGCTTCATCGCGTCGGTCATCATCTGCTGGTGACCGACGGAGACGTAGACGTGGTTCTCCTGGTCATCGGTCGCGGGGACGGGGAACAGGGTGGTGATCGGCCGGCTCTGGACGATGTGGAAGTCGTCGCCGGTCAGGCACCATTCGATGTCCTGGGGCCGGCCGAAGTGCGCTTCGATGCGCCGGCCCAGCCGCACCAGGCGTACGACCTGCGTCTCCGTCAGAGCCGGCTGCGTCTGCCGCCGCGGCTCGATCGGCGCGTCCTGGGTACCGCCTCCCGGCGACGCCCGTACGAGCCGCGGCTTGGTGGCGACCGCCGTGGTGACGACCTGATCGTCGCGCACCGTGTAGACGTCCCCGGCGACCAGGCCGGAGACGAGCGCCGCGCCGAGCCCCCAACCGGCTTCCACGGTGGCGATCTTCCGGTTCGAGGTCACGGGGTCCGCGGTGAAGAGGATCCCGGCCGCGTCCGGGAACACCATCCGCTGGACGACCACGGCCATCCGCACCTTCCGGTGGTCGAAGCCGTTGCGGCACCGGTAGGTCACCGCCCGCTCGGTGAACAGCGAGGCCCAGCACCGCCTGACGTGCCGCAGGATCTCCGTCAGGCCCACGACGTTCAGGTACGAGTCCTGCTGGCCCGCGAAGGACGCGGTCGGCAGGTCCTCGGCCGTCGCGCTGGAACGTACCGCGTAGGAAGCCTGCTCCCCGAGCCGGGCGAGCGCTTCGCCGATCGCTGCCACGAGATCGTCGGGAATCGCCACGCCTTCGACGACGCGGCGGAGGTCGGCGCTCACCGTGCTGATCGCCGCGCGGTCGTCCGGTCTCACGCGCGCCAGCAGGTCGAGTTGGGCGTCGAACGACGGCGCCGCGGCCACGACCCGCTGGAAGGCGTCCGTCGTGACGCAGAAGCCGTCCGGCACGCGGATGCCGTCGAGGTGCGAGAGCTCGCCCAGGTGCGCGCCCTTTCCGCCGACGTCCGCGATATCCGTCGAGTCGATTTGCTGGAAACCCATCACGTAGCCCAATTCCGATGCCCCATCGTTCGCCGGGTCGGTTCGCAACGGGCAAGTATGGAGCACTTTTCGGTGCCTCATGAGGCGCGCGAGTCTGATATAAGCTGAAAGTGGCGGGGAGTGGTGGGCGCAGCCTCCCCGACGTGCCCCAACCGATCGCGCGTTCCTGTCATTTCCAGGCGCGGTCGAGGAAGTCGGCGATGAGCGGCGCGATCCGCGGCAGGTGGTCTTCGAGGGCGAAGTGGCCGGTGTCGAAGACATGAAGTTCGGCATCGGGGACATCGCGTAGATAGGCGTGCGCGCCGGGCTCCGGGAAGAACGGGTCGCCGGCGCCCCAGGTGATGAGCATGGGCGGCTGGTGCTCGCGCAGCCAGGTCTGCCAGGCGTCGTAGCGTTCGACATTGGAGTGGTAGTCGAACGCCAGCGTGACCTGGGCCTGCTTGCGTCCGGGCAGGTCGAGGAAGTGCTGGTCGAGCGTCCAGCCGTCCGGGGCGATCAGTTCGGGGTCGGTGACGCCGATCTCGTACTGGCCGCGCGTTCCCTCGGGCGTGAGCAGGCCGCGGATCGTCTCCTCGGCGCCTGGCCGGCCGGGGCGCAGTGCGATGAAGTCGCGTGCGCCGTCCGACAGGCCGTCGGCGTAGGCGTTGCCGTTCTGGACGACGAGGCCGGCGATCCACTGGGGATGACGTTCGGCGAGCCGGAAGCCGACCGGTGCGCCGAAGTCGAAGACGTACATCACGAAGCGGGTCAGGCCGAGCCGCTGGACGAAGCCTTCGGTGACGTCGGCGAGCCGGTCGAAGGAGTAGGTGAAGTCGTCGGGGGCCTGAGTGTGCCCGAAGCCGGGGTAGTCGGGGGCGATGAGCCGGTAGTGGCCGCCCAGCACGTCGATGAGACGGCGGAACTGGTGCGACGCGGAGGGAAATCCGTGCAGGAGCAGCAGCACGGGCGCGTCGGCGCGGTCGGGGAGGGATTCGCGGTAGAAGACGCGGACACCGTCGACGTCCACCTGCCGGTGGACGGTCCGGGCAATCGGAGGGAGCAGCATCTCTAATGCCTTTCCGTCAGGAAGATATGTTACATCTTGCGGCCCTCTAACTAACGTGTCAATCCAGGGAAGTAGTATTAGGCCCGTGAGCGCCATCGTCCCGCTGACCGGAGAACCCCTGGCCCTGGATCTGGTCAACACCCGTACGGCCGTCGGTGATCTCCTCACCACCTCCGACGACCTGCGCGCCTGGCTGGAACTCCAGGCCGGACGGCTGCCGGACGCGCAAGCGGCAGCAGATCCCGGCCCCGACGACCTCGCCGCGGTGCGTGCCGTGCGCGAGCACACGGCCAACGCCCTGCACCGCGTCCTGCGCGGTGAACCTCCTGCCGAGGCCGACCTCACGGCGCTCAACGACATCCAGCGCGCCGCGCCCGCCATCAGCGAGCTGACCTGGAACGGCTCGGCGATCACCGCTCAGCGTCGCCGCACCGGCCCGATCGGCGCGCCGCTGGCCGCCTGGCTCGCCGAGGCGGCCGCCGACCTCCTCTCCGACCCGGCGGTCACCAGGATCCGGCAATGCGAGGCCGACGACTGTGTCCTGCTGTTCCTGCCCGCCCATCCGCGCCGCCGCTGGTGCTCGGCCGCCCGCTGCGGCAACCGGGTCCGCGTCGCCCGCCACTACCAACGCCACAAGACCGTCTGACTGACACCGCCCGATCCCGATCAGGCGACCCCGCCGGGGCGGGACTCGCGGAGCATGATCAAGCGAGTGCGGTCCTCGGCGCCGTGCAGGGCGGCCACCCGCCGGCCGCGGCGCCGGTACAGGCCGAGAGCGTCCGCGGCCAGGCGGTCGGCGAGCGCTCGGGCGGTCTGGTGGGGCTCCGTCCACGGCGGGCGGGTGAAGACCTCGTCCGCGGTGTCGGTCACGGCGGTCAGGATGCGGTGCACCTCGTCGGCCGGGACGAGCCGGATCTCGAAGGTGGCGGCGCCCGCCTGGCCCCGCGGACCAAGCTCGGGCCGGGCGGGCGTCGCCGGCATGGGGTGTTTCAGGCGCCGCGGGCGGCGTCGTAGCGGGCGATGACGTCGTTCCAGTTGATCAGGCCCCACAGCTTCTCGACGTAGTCGGGGCGCACGTTGCGGTACTGCAGGTAGTAGGCGTGCTCCCAGGCGTCGAAGACGAGCAGCGGGGTGGTGTTCATGCCGACGTTGCCGTGGTGGTCGTAGACCTGCTCGACGACCAGGCGGCGGCCCAGCGGCTCCCAGGCGAGCACGCCCCAGCCGGAGCCCTGGACGGTGGCGGTGGCGGTGGTGAGCTGCTTCTTGAACGCGTCGAACGAGCCGAAGTGCTCGTTGATGGCGTCGCCCAGCTCGCCGTCGGGGCGGTCGCCGCCGTCGGGGGAGAGGTTCTGCCAGAAGATCGTGTGCAGGACGTGGCCGGACAGGTTGAACGCGAACGTCTTCTCCAGCCCGACCAGCCCGCCGAACTCGCCCTTGTCGCGGGACTCGGCCAGCCGGTCGAGGGTGTCGTTGGCGCCCTTGACGTAGGCGGCGTGGTGCTTGGCGTGGTGCAGCTCCAGGATCTCGCCGGTGATCGCGGGCTCCAGCGCGGCGTAGTCGTAGGGCATGTCAGGAAGGGTGTACCGACCCATGACGTCTATCCTCCAAAGCTCCTACTTGCATATATCTTGCAACAACAATAGCTGTGCAACTTGTCGACGTCCCGGGCGGCGTGCCGACAACGGTGGCGGCATCCGCTCGGCTCCTGGCCATCGAGGCCCGTCTCGTGGCGGCACATCTGCGAAGATTGTGTTTCTGCATATGATCTGCAACTGAACGGCTCCGGAGGAGTGCATCCTGTGACCGTGCCGACGCCCTCCGACTCGGACACGTCCCGGCCTCCCACACGGTCCGTCGTTCGCGACGGGCGTTTCATCCGGCTGTGGTGCGGCACCACCGCCTCGGGCCTGGCGACCTGGGCGCTGCCCTTCGTGCTCGGGCTCGCCGTGCTGGACCGAACGCTCACGGCGGCCGGTCTCGGGGTCGTCCTGGCCACCCGTACGGTGGGCTTTCTCCTCGCGGTGCCGGTCAGCGGCGTTCTGGCCGATCGGTACTCGCGCCGGGCGGTGGTGTTGTGGGCCGGGCTGGCCGCCGCCGTGGCCACTCCGGTGATCGCGCTCGGGCTGGGCGGTTCCGTTCTGGTCATGGCGGTCGCGGCGGCCGTCGTCGGGGCCGGTCAGGGCGCGTGCCGGCCCGCGTTCCAGGCACTCACCGCCGAGGTGGTCGAAGCGGAGCGGCGGCAGCAGGCCAACGCCGCCATCACGCTGGCCGTACGCGTCACCACCCTGGTCGCGCCGGCGGGCACCGCGCTGCTGGCGGTCGTCCTCGACACCGGGCTGCTGGTCGTGGGCACCGGGCTGCTGTGGCTGCTCGCCGCGTTCCTGCCGCCCCGTGGGCTGCCCGCGCCGGCGCCCACGGGGGAGCGGCCGCGGCTGCTGAAGGAGTTCGGCGAGGGCGTACGCGAGGCGCGCCGGCATCCCTGGTTCTTCGCCGGCCTGGGCGCGCTGGCCGCCGTCGTCTTCACCGGCTACTCCGTCACGGGGGTGGCGCTTCCGCTGGTCAGCCGCGACCGCTACGGCACAGAGGCGGTGCTGGCGGCGGCGCTGACGGCGTACACGGTCGGCGCCCTGGCCGGAGCGGTGCTCGTGGCCCGGTGGAAGCCGCGCGCTCAGGGATGGGTGGCGCTGGCCGGTCTGGCCTTCTACGGCTTCGCGCCGCTGAGTCTGCTGCTGCCGGTGCACCCGGTGGTGGTGTTCGCCGCCTACGCGCTGACCGGGCTGGGCATCGAGCTGTTCAACGTGCCCTGGTTCACCGCCACCCAGCGCGAGGTCGAGCCGCGCCTGCTGGCCCGCGTCTCCTCGCTGGACTTCCTGGTCTCCTACGGCCTGGCCCCCGTCGGCCTGGCCTTTCTCGCGCCCGCCATCGACGTCTTCGGCTGGCAACCGGTCCTGGCCGGCTGCGCGGCGGTGTGCTTCCTGGCCCCCGCCGCGGCGGCCCTGGTGCCCAGCAGCCGCGGCTTCTCCCGCCGCGCGCGCGTCTGAGGCGGCGAGGGCGGCGCGGCCTTCTCACCGCGACGTCGGGCTGGAAGGATGAGTGCCGTGTCCGCCCTGGAACGGGTCTCGCGCCACGCACGAGCCGCTGTTTTCGCGGCTGTGTGCGTCTTCATGTCCGCGGGCGGCCATGTCCTCGCCGGTGGTGCTCCGGTCGCGGTGCCCACGTTGTTCGCCGGCTCCGTGGCGGCGTTCGTCCTGGCGTTCGTGCTCTGCGGACGCGAGCGCGGGCCCGAGGTGATCATCGGGGTGGCGTCGACGCCCACGTCACCTCCACCCCGGGCACCGACACGCCGCACCTCATCTTCCGCCCCGGTAAGAGCGTCGGCCCATGAGGAAACTGTCGCGCCCCCGGCCGGACGGGCTCAGCGCAGCGCGTCGACGGGCTCCATGCGCGCGGCCCGCAGCGCGGGATACAGGCCCGCCAGGAGCCCGACCAGGGCACCCGCCACGGGCGCGGCCAGCGCCAGCCGTACGTCGAGCACCGGGGTCCACTGGCGTACGGCGGCCACCCCGACGACGGTCACCATGCCCAGGCCGGCCCCGATCACCCCGCCGGTCAGCCCGGTCAGGCTGGACTCCAGCAGGAACTGGGCGGCGATGTGGCGGCGGGCCGCGCCCAGCGCACGGCGCAGACCGATCTCGGCGACCCGCTCCATGACGGTGACCAGGGTGACGTTCGCGATGCCCACCGCGCCGACGACCAGGGAGACCAGGCCGAGGACGAGGAAGAGGCCGTTGACGTCGTCCTGGGCGCCGTCGCGCGCCCGCTTCGGGCTCGGCGGGGCGTTCACCTGCAGCTCCCCGCTGCGGTTGGGGCTGAGCGCGAGCGGCGCCTGGCGGGCGATCAGCTCGGCGGCGCCGAGCTGGGTGGCGACCAGGACGCGGGTGACGTCCTTCAGCCCGAAGTCGGGCCCGAGCCCGGGCGGGACGAGCACCGCGCTGGCCAGGATCTGCTCGCGCTTCAGTCCGCCGATGATGCCGATGACGGTGTAGGCGCGGTCCTTGACGAACACGGCGGGCGCGTCCTCCAGGCTGTCGATGCCGAGCATGGCGGCGGCCTGCTCTCCCAGCACGACCACCCGGTCGCCGCGGGCGACGTGACCGGCGTCGTAGAAACGCCCGGCCCGCATCCGGCCGAAGGTGGTGTCCGGCAGGTCGGGGGTGGCCGCGACGACCGCGAGGGTCTGCCCGGACACCCGGGTGGGGTCGAGCAGGTTGTTGGCGGTCACGACCAGGTTGGAGCTCGCGTCGTTCTGCGCCAGCGCCGTCGCCGACGTCACGCCGCGCAGGCGGCGCAGCTCCTTGGCCGCGTCCCAGGACACCAGGGCGTGATAGCCGCCCCGCGGCACCTCGACGGTGACGCTGGTGGCCAGCAGTTCGTCGAAGCGGCCGACGATCTGGTTGCCCGCGGTCGCCGCTATGCCCAGGGTGACCACCAGCGTGGTGATGCCCAGGACCGTGCCGAGGGTGGTCAGGGCTGAGCGCACCGGGCGGGCGAGCATCCCGGCCAGGGACTCGGCCCACAGGTCACGGAGTTTCACGGAGCACCCCGTCAGTGATCCGGACCCGGCGCTTGGCCCTGGCGCTCACCTCGTCCTCGTGCGTGATCACCAGAATCGTCAGGCCGTCGGCGCGCAGCCCGTCGAACAGGTCGAGGACGGCCCCGGTGTTGCGGCTGTCGAGGTTGCCGGTCGGCTCGTCGCACAGCAGCAGCGCGGGCCTGGCCATCAGCGCCCGGGCGATCGCCACGCGCTGGCGCTCGCCGCCCGACAGCCGGTCGGGGACGAACCCGATGCGGTGCTCCAGGCCCACCTGCCGCAGCGCCTGCTCGGCCCGGGCCCGCCGGCCGCCGCGCGGGTGCGGGCCGTACACCTCGGCGAGCATCACGTTCTCCACGACGGTCCGGTGGGACAGCAGGTGGAAGGACTGGAAGACGAAGCCGATACGGGTGCCGCGCAGCCGGGTCCGCGCCCCGTCGCGCAGCGTCGTGGTCTCGACGCCGTCCAGGCGGTAGGAGCCGGAGGTCGGCCTGTCGAGCAGTCCGAGCACGTTGAGCAGGGTGGACTTGCCGGAACCTGACGGGCCGACGATGGCCAGATAGTCGCCCGGGTCGACGCGCAGGTCCACGTCGGCCAGGGCGCGTACCGGGGGGTCGGTGGGGAAGTCGCGGCAGACGCCGCTCAACGCGATGACGGGCTCAGGCATCGCTCACCACGACCCGGTCGCCTTCCTTGATCTGTCCCGCGCGGACCGGAGTGACCTCCACGTCGCCGTCGGCGGTGAGCCCGGTGCGCACCTCGACCTCGCGGGTACGGTCGCCGTCCAGCGCCACCCTGACCCGTGGTCGGCCGTCGGCGGAGGTGACCACGGCGGCCACCGGGACCGACAGCACCTCGCCCTCGGTCGAGCCGACCGAGATCCGCACCGTCAGCGCAGAACCGACCAGCGACTTGAGCGCCTTGGCCGATTCGGGCGTGAGCAGGACGGGGACCGAGCCGGTGTCCGACTCTTCCTCCTCTCCGCTCTCCCCCTCCTCCGGGGTCAGGCGGGCCTCCTCACCGGTCGCGGTCAGCGTGGCGGGCAGTTGCGTGCCGTCCATGGTCTCCATGCTCGCCTCCTGGCCGGGGCGCAGCAGCTTGGCCTCCTTGGCGTCGACCGACGCGCTGACCGCGAAGGCGGAGCTGGTCACGGTGGCCACCTTGCCCTCGATGGTGTCGCCCGGCTTGACCTCCGCCTTGTCGATGCGGGCGGGCAGCTTCGGCAGGAAGACGATCTCGCCGGCCGGCACGCTCACGCCGTAGGTCTTGCGGAACTCGGCCAGCATGGTACGCGCGTCGGCGAGGTTGGCCCTGCTGTGCGTGACCTTCATGCGCAGCGGCGAGACCTTCCTGGCCCGGTTCAGCGCCTGGGCGGCGGTGGCCTCGGCCTCCTTCGCGGTGCGTACCGCCTTGCGCAGCTCATCCAGCCGCTTGTCCCGATCCACGCCGATCTGCTCCTCGTAGGCGGCCACCGCCTGCCGGGCCTCGTCGAGATCCTGCCGGGCGTTGGCCAGCTTCGTCTCCAGCAGGCTCGTGTCCACCGGGCTGGGTGCGGGCGCGGGGGTCGCGGTCGTGGTCGTGGTCGGCGTGGGCGCCGGTTTCCTGGCCTCCGCCAGTGCCTGCTCGGCCGCGAGAACCTGCTCCTCAGCGGTTCTCACGGCACGGCGCAGCGAGGCCAGTTGGGTCTCCTGCTCGGGCGTGACCTCCGGCGCCTCGGCCAGTGCCTTCTCCGCGGCCTTCAGGTCGCGGCGGGCGTTGTCGTGGCGCAGCCGCAACGGCCGCACGTCGAGGCCCTCGTCCAGCGCCTTCCGGTCGGCGGCCAGGGTCTCCTCGGCCGTCTGTACGGCCTGGCGGAGCTGCTGCAGGGACTTGCGGGACTCCAGGTCGGGCTCCTGCGCCTGGTATCCGCGCTTGTCGTACCAGCGTTTCACCGCCGCCACGGTGGCCGCGTCGAAGACGCCGGTCGCCTTCACCCGCAACGCGCGCTGGAGCTGCTTGACGTCGTCGCCCTGGGTGCCGGGCACGAGGGTCCGGTACATCGGCCGCTTCCCTCGCAGGGCGAAGACCGGTCGCCCGTTGACCTGCATCAGCACGTCGCCTTCGCGGATCGGCCCAGGATCGGGCGCCTTGGTGACGCGCTGCGGAGAACCGTTCGGACCGCCGCCGGTCCCGCCGATCGTCCCGCCGACCGTCCCGGCCAGCGTGACCGGTAGCGGCGAGCCGTACGACAGCGTGCCGCTGACCGTGACGGTGCTGGTGAGCTTGCGTCGCTCGACCGGCGCGGTGACGAGGGAGGGCGTGGGCGGGCGGCGCGCGGCCGCCTCCTCGGCCGGGGAACGCAGCCGGGAACCGACCACCCAGCCCGCGCCCGCGACCACCAGCACTCCCGCCACGACGAGGGCGAGCACTCTGGATCTGCGCACGTTACTGCGTGAAGACCGTCATGGCCATGCCGACGCCGGGCATGAGCTGGGCACGCTGGTAGACCTCGTTCGCCTTGGGCCGGTAGACGGCGTAGAACTCCTTGCCGCACTCCAGGTCGTCCAGGGCCGCCTTGATCTCGCGCCGCAGCATAGGCCGGGCCTCGTCCGCCGTGGGATTCTTCTGGCCGAACGTGCCCAGCTCCTTCATGAACGGGTCCTCGGTGCTGCGCACGATCTCCGAGGGGCGCTGCGAGGTGACCCGGTAGCCCTTGCCCTTGAGGCAGTCGGCGAACGCGCCCGCCAGCTCCACCAGCTTGGCGTCGCCGTCGATCTCGCGGCCGATGACCTGCTTCAGCAGCTCGCCCTGGGCCTTGCCCAGCTCGTCCATCGACTTCAGCTTCTTGCCGGTGGCCTTGTTGACCATTTCGAGCGTGCAGGCGTTCATCGCGTTGAAGTACGCCTCGCGCTGCGGCTTCGACAGCCCGGCGACGACCTTCATATTGGGGTCGTCGCTCTCGCCGCCCTCGCTGCCGTCGCCGACCTGACGGGCCACCCGGCCTATCCCCTCGTTGGGGTAGACGAAGGAGGCGGCTACCCCGAAGCCGTACTTTTCCCGATATTTCCGCATGGCGGAGTACTCGCCTGACATCTCCTGTTTGACGTCATCCGGCAGCTCCGGCGTGGAGACGATCGGGTGGTAGGCGAAGCCCTTGCCCTTCATGCAGGCGGCGAGCTGGGTCTGGCTCTGTCGCTGCTGGTTGGCGCGGTCCGCGGAGGGGGTCGCCGACGGTTGGGTCCCGCCGGAGGGAGCGCAACCGGTGAGGGCGGCAACCGCCGCCGCGGCGATCGCGAGCGGCGTTCGGAAATCGGTCATAGGGCTTCACCTTCGCCAGGGAACCCTGAAGCGAACCTGAACTCGGCTGAAGCGGCCTTCCGGGTGCCAGGCGGGTCGCGGCACATGGGACACCGCCCGGCGTGGCGCGGCGGGAGGCGTCCGCGCAGCCGCTGCCTCCTTACGTGAGACCTCCTTCGCGAACGTCTCCGCCGTACAAGGTCATCCGCCGGTAGTCCCGTGGCGCGATGCCGTATGCCCTTCTGAACGCCCGGCTGAAGTGCTGCGGGCAGGGCAACCCCCAGCGAGCCGCGATGGCGTGGACGGGGTGGCCGCCGAGCGCGGGATCCGCGAGGTCGCGGCGGCAGCGTGCCAGTCGCTGCTCCCTGATCCACGCGCTCACGCTGAGCCCGTGATCTTGGAACAGGCGGTGCAGATAGCGAGGAGAGATATGGTGCGCGGCGGCGATGTCGTCCGGGGTGAGCCGAGGCTCGCCCAGGTTCTGGAAGATGAACGCCCGGATCTCCAGATACAGGGCACGCCGGCGCGACGGGGACGGCACCGCGTCGTCGGATTCGAGGTGGTGGGCCAGCAGCGCGGCAACCAGGTCGACCAGCACCATGCCCAGGCGAGCGCCGTCCGACGGCCGAAGAGTGCCGGGATCGTCGCCCAGTTGGGTGAGGAATCGCGCGACCAGGGCACCGACTCCCGCCTGCGCGGGCAGGGGCCTGGCCAGCAGCCGGTCGATCCTGTTGTCCGGCAACGGAAGCAACGCCCGCGGAATCTGCGCCACCACGGAGGTGACGGTGCCCTCACCGGCGTCCGTCCAGGTGTCAAAGGGCCTGGACGAGCAGTACATCGCCAGGTCCCGCACGCCGAGGGCGGCCACCCGGTGGTTCTGGCCGAGGTGCTGCCTTCCCCGGGTCATGAGGTGGATCGCGTACAGCTCGGGGTCGGAACGGCGGATCAGCTTCGGCGTCCGCTGAGACCGTAACGTCGAATACGTCATCGCGGTCACCCGCAGCGCCCCCAGATCCGTGGCGCGCAGCGCGGCCCGAAAGGCGACCGCGCGGTCAACGCTGAAGACCGTGGGCGCATGCGTACGGGACATCACGTCATGCCAGGCATCCACGCGGCTCGGTAACGGCAGGTCCGCGCTGTCGAATATCGTCTCCATCACCGTTTCCTCCCCAAGCCGCCCCGGAAAAATGAGGCCGATCGGCTCCGCGGCAGCGGCGCGAACTGTTCAACGCGCGTGGTTGCGGGTCACCTCGCGCTCGAGCGCCTCCAGGATGTGCTCCACGACCTTGTCGTGGAGGCGCCGGACGACCAGCGGCCACAGGAGCCTGAACGTCCCCGACAGCCTCCCCTTGAGCTCGTGCCGTACGAGCGTGCCGCCCTCGACGGGGATCAGCACGAACCCGTGCCCCTCGCTGAGCACCTTGCCGGTGTCGAACCAGAGCCTGCGACCCGGCTCGACGGCGCCGACGACGTAACGCCAGGGGCCGTGGTGGACCGGCGCGCCCGGGTGGACGCCGTCCGGCAGGCGGAACGACCCGATGTCCGCGGGCCACAGCTTCTCGATGCCGATGAGGACCGTCCAGACCTCTTCCGGGCTGCCGGGTATGACGCGTTCGTGCACGTTGCAGACCATGGAAATGGACCTCCATACGGTGGCGTATGGTTCCGACTATACGCTGCCGTATGGCAGGCTGTCCTGGTGGGTAGGTTGAGTGCGGACGACTGGGCGAAGGCGGCGCTGACCGCGCTGGCGGAGGGCGGCCTCGCCGCGGTGGCGGTGGAACCGCTCGCCGCTCGCCTGGGCGCCTCCAAAGGCAGCTTCTACTGGCACTTCCCCAACCGGCAGGCGCTCGTCCAGGCCGCTCTGGAGCATTGGGAAAGAGACACCGACAAGATCACCGCTCGCCTCGGCCGCATCCCCGACCCGCGCGAACGGCTGCGCACCCTGCTGGAGTGGGCCTTCGCCGATCCCGCGGCGGCGGCCATCTCCTTCCGCCTGATCAGCGAGGCCGACGACCCGCAGATCGCCGAGGTGGCCAAGCGGGTGAACGAGCGGCGCATGTCCTTCATGTGCGCCACCCTGGTCGAGACCGGCCGGCCAGAGCCCGAGGCGCGCCGCCGCGTCCTGGCCGGCTACGCCAGTTACCTCGGCATCGCCGCGCTGCGCCGGCTCGCCATCGTGCACGAGGACCCCATGACCCTGATCGACATCGCCCTGGCCGAACTCCTGGGGCCGCCCGTCAACGGCTGATCCGGTCGTGGCCGTACGGCCACCTCCTCCGCCACCTCCTCGGCCGGCGCCACTTCGCCGACGGCAGGAGACGATCATCGGTTCGGCGCAGGCTCACCATGACCGCCGCTCGTGTGTGACGATGATCGTCAAAGAGAGCGTCCTGCACCATGGAGGTAGTCCATGAGTCACGTCCCTTCTCTCGGAGACCGTCGCGCCCTCAGCAGAAGAGGGCTGTTCAGAGCCGGCGGGGGCCTCACGGCGGCTGCCGCCGGTCTCCTCGTGGGCGCCGGCCCGGCGTACGCGGAGGTGCCGGATTCCGTGCGTTTCGACTTGGGCGGCGCGGGCGGCAACCCGGTCTGGAAGAAGTCGCTGCACGCCAACTGGGTGATGCAGTCCTTCGCGTACGACAGCGTCCACCAGCACATCTACTTCGCGCAGACGAACTCCCAGAACTCTGATCCGGACCACGTCGGCGACCTGTGGATCACCAAGACCGACACGACCGGACGGCAACTGGGCTCGATGGCGCTGCACAACTTCGGGCACGGGGTGTCGATCGCGGTCGAGCCGTACAACGGGTCGGTGTACCTGTGGACGGAGTGGATGTCGAGCGGCAGCGGGTTCGGCACCAAGGTCGGGCGGTTCGCGTTCCAGGACGGTGCCGTCCTGGAGAAGACCAGTGGTGCGATCCAGGACCGTACGCCCTCCATCGGCGACGCCATGGTCAATCCGCAGCCCTCGATCGACCCCGGGACCGACCGACTGCTCGTGCGTTACAAGACCGGGGCCGACCAGCCGCGCATCGTCGTCTTCAAGCTGAGCGACGCCCGCGCCGGGCGGCTGTCCAGTTCGTACCGCCTGGCCGAGCGGGCCCTCCCGTCCCGGGGCGCATGGGGGAGCGACAACCCGTTCCAGGGCTTCGCCGCCTATGGCCGCTACGTGTACCTGCTGGAGGGCCGGGCCAACGGCCCGTCGTACCTCTCCGTCATCGACCTCAACGGCGTCGGGCAGTCGACCGTGATCGACCGGGCGCAGACCACGGCCGGTCAGTCGCTGCCTGGCCGTGAGCCGCAGGGCATGGCCATCTGGACGCACTCCAGCGGCCCGAGGCTGGCGTTCGGGTTCCACTCCAACACCGACGGCGTGCGGGAGGCCAGCGTCTTCTACAAGAGTCAGTTCGTCTAGCGGTCGCAGGAGCGACGACCTGCTGACGAGGCCGGACCATCGGCAGCGGGGGCGTCGGCGAGGTGGTGGTGGGGCGCCGAGGCGGGCGAGGATGCTCGCCTCGGCTTGACGTCAAGGCCATGGAGAGAATAGCTGTAGTCGACTCCAAATTTGGAGTAGACTGCAGCTATGTCAGAAGGGCTGCGTGAGCGCAAGAAGCGACAGACCCGGCAGCGCATCTCCGGCGTGGCCATCGACCTGTTCGTCGCGCACGGCTTCGACAACGTCACGATCGCCGAGGTCGCCGTGGCCGCCGAAGTGTCGGTCAACACCGTCTACAACTACTTCCAGGTGAAAGAGGACCTCGTCCTGCCGCCGGAGGAGGCGTCCCCGCGGCGGCTGGCCGAGATCGTGCGCGAGCGTCGGGTCGGCCAGTCGGCGACGGACGCGGTCCTGGAGCGGCTGCGGCAGGAGGTGCGCGGGCGGGAGCGCAGGCTCGGGCTGAGTGAGGGGTTCGGCCGGGTGCTGGAGATGATGCAAGCCGCGCCCACGCTGACCGCCCGGCTGGAGCGGCTCGCCCACGAGATGATCGCCGAGCTGGCCGACCGACTGGCCGCTGAGACCGGTGCCGCGCCTGGCGACCCGTTGCCAAGGGCTGTCGCCTGGCAGCTCGGCAGCCTGCACACCATGGTCCTGTCGGAGATCGGCCGGCGGACCGCGGCCGGTGATCGGCCGGGTGTCATCGCCGGGGACGTGCTGGAGTTGATCGACGCCGCGGCGGAGCTCATGGGGGAGCGTCTGCTCGGCTATGCCGTACGAGAGGAGTGAGCAGTTGTTCAGGGTGACGATCAGAGGGAAGTTCACCGGGCTCGACGACGCCGGGCGGGCCGCCGTCCTCGACGCGGGAGGCACCGCCTACACCGAGGCCGGGACGTTCACCCATGACCAGGGCGTCACGGCCTTCACGTTCCGCTGCCAGGTGCAGGCGGGCCCGGACGACGGTCAGGACGAGGCGGCGCTCGGCGCGATGGTCGCGCTGGAGGCGCACGGGCACCCGTACGAGATCTTGCAGCTCGCGGTGACCGACCTGCGCGAGATCAAGATCCGCCCCAGGGGGCGCCGGGTGTGACCGACGGGCCGGCGATCCGCAGGCGGTCGCGCCGAGCGGCAGCGCCCTGCTGGCCGGAGACCTCGGGCGTACGGCCCAGGAAAACCCGCACGCTGGATAGGGAAATGCTCCACCTCTCAACCTGAAAAACTTACATATTAAAAGCGGAGTCGAACGCCCAGGTGATGCACATCTGACTTGCCTGCCACATCTGCCCGGGGCGGGGCGCGTGCTCGTGGTCTCCAATGACGCATTCCAGCTGCTCATCGCGTCGGCTCGAAGCGTTACAGGATATGCGACCCTATTACGTCATGATATGCGGCCTTGACAGCACTTTACGCAAAGTTCATGGTGGAGAAGTTCGTCCAGCAGCCTTCGGCCCCGCGCGTCGCCCCCACTTCCCGCGTGCTTCGTGGTGACGTGTGCGGCCCATTCATGGTTGCCGGATTCTGTGCTACGGCCTGTTTTCGGATACGACAGGGAGAATTTCTGTATGTCGGAGTTCATCAACGTCCTCATCGCCATCGACGCGGAAACCATCATCGGAAAGTTCGGCAAGAACGCCGATCCGGACGAGCCGACGTCGATCCCCGACAGCAGCAACCTGATCTACATGACCACCCGGCAGAACCAGCTCGGGAGCAGCCCGGGCAGCGAACTGACGGTCAACGCGTCTCCCATGGACATCATCAGATGGCGAGAGACGACGCTGTCCCTGAACTCGGAGTACACCAGCGTCCTCTACAGGTTCAACGCCCTGTCCGGACAGGATCTGATCAGCGCCCCCGTACCGAGGTCGGTGGCTCTCAACGAGCCGGTGCCGAACAGTAATGACCCTTTGAACCCCACGATCCAGAAGGTCAGCAGTTACTACTGGGAATGCGAGGTCTTGGACACGGGGACGGTCACCTACAACTTCAGCTTCATGATTCTCGACCACCGTGGTGAGAAGCAGGGTTACTACTACTGGGACCCCTACATCAATATTCAGCCCTGACGGAGCCCGTGCGCCGATGCGGTCGCGCAGGTAATTGTGCGGCAGGGGAATTTCCGCTCATTCCTTGAGCCCTTGTCGGTGACCCGAAGCGCAGTCCGTCTCGGTGGTGCGAAAACCGGAGAAGGGCGTGCGGAAAGGCTGCTCGCGGCCATTGTCGCAGCGTTCCGGATGTCCTCGGCGGTCTGATGTTCGGCCCGCGGTGCGCGAGTGGTGCCTCGCGCACCGCGGCTCGTTCGGCGGGGGAGCGTTCAGCTCTTGGCCCGGTGGCCGAGGTGGATGGACTCGGCGGTGGTCTTCAGGTCGGTCAGCCAGGCTTCGAGACCGGCGCCTAGGTAGGCGGTGGAGGTGGGTACGTCGGCCTCCACCTGGTTGCCGGTCCAGGTCTCCTCGGTACGCACCAGCACGCCTCCCTTGACCTTGGTGAAGGTCCAGACGTGGACGCCCCGGTCGATGCGCAGTCCCTCGCCGATCGCGGGGCCGGTCCAGCGGATGCACCGGTTGTTCTTGATCTGCTGGACGGTGGAGGTGATGACCAGGGTCGTGGCGGGGGTGGTGGGCGTTTCCGGCACCGGGGTGGTCCATTGGAACCGTGAGCCCGGGCGCAGCCTGCCCGGGTCCAGGCGCTTCATGCCGGTGACCGGCGGCTGCCACGACGGCCAGCGCTCCACGTCGGTCTGCAGCTTCCAGATGGTGTGCGGCGGCGCCTTGATCAGGGTCTCGGCGCGGTAGCGGATCTTGGCGGCCGGGTCGACGCCCTGGCCGCCGCAGGTCAGCGGTGCTTGGCTGTGGCTCTCCGCCGTGGCGTTCCGCGCCTGGTCGGAGGCGGCCGTGTTCGGGGTTGGGCTGGTGGTGGCGTTCGGGGCTTGGTGGGTGGTGGCGGATGACGGTGCGGCCACGGCGAGGGTGCCGGCCATGACGAGCGGGAGGGGGAGCAGCGCGGCTGAGCGGCCGATCTGGCGGCGGAAGCTGGACATGCGTTTTCTCCTCGATGCAAAGGGGTGGGATCCGGAGAGGCTTGGTTAGCTGGGCTCGCGTTAGTTATACGCTATAATCGTAGTCCGTTGCCGTCAATAACAACGGTGATAGCCTGTAACCGGCCATGGTGAGCAGTGGACGGCGAGGCGCCAATGGACGCAGACGTGACGAGCCCGCGCGAGCGCTACCGAGCGCAGGTGCAGGCGGAGATCAAGCAGCACGCGTGGGGGCAGATCGCCACGACGGGCGTGTCGGCGCTGTCGCTCAAAGCGATCGCCAAGCACCTGGGCATGAGCGGCCCCGCCCTCTACCGGTACTTCGCCGGCCGGGACGAACTGGTCACGGAGCTCATCCGGGACGCCTACCGCAGCCTCGCCGACGCCGTCCGCGCCGCGTACGACTCAGGCGCCGACGTCGCCGGGCTGGCTCATGTGGTGCGCGAATGGGCGCTGAGCGACCCGCACAGGTACTTCCTGATCTACGGCACCCCCGTGCCCGGCTATCGCGCCCCCGCCGACACCACCGCGATCTCGAACGAGATCATGACGGTGCTGATCGACGCGTTCCGCAAGGCCGGTGTCCCGTCGGCGGGAAGTCCGCTGGAGGCCCATCTCGACGGCCATCGCGAGTGGGTGGCCGACCCGTCGGTGCCGGCGGCGGTCCTGCGCCGGGCGCTGACCTTCTGGACCCGGCTGCACGGGGTGCTGTCCCTTGAGCTGGCCGGCCACTTCGGCGGGATGGGCATCGACCCTTCGCTGCTGTTCGCCGACGAGGTGGACGGGCTGTTGCGGCACTGACAAGCACTGAAGACCACTGGCGAGCACTGGCGAGCACTGACGCGCACTGAAGAGCACGGGCGGGCCGGGCCCGGCGATCGCCCAGCCCGCCGCGTGCCGCCTCAGCCCTCGGGCTCCGGGCCCACGAACAGGATGGCCTGGTTCGCGCGGAGGATGGCCACCGCCTCCGCCACGGTGTACCTGTCGATGCCGGGCAGGCCGATGCCCGCGCCCGGCTCGTCGCCCGCACCCGTGTCGTACATCTCCCCTTGCTCCGCCGCACGGCCGAAGACGATGCCGGCGTACGACCGGTAGCCCACTGGCACCTTGACGGCCACCGAGCACGCGTGCTCCCCGCACGACCCCTCGACCGCCTCGATCCGGCCGGCCGGGTCGTCGGCACGATCCTCCAGGAAGAGGACCCTGCCGGCCCGGTCGGGGCTCGTGGGGGCCAGCTTGAGTCGGATGTCCATACCTCGCTGCCGGAACTCCTCCCGGTAACGTTCGGGATCGGCGTTCGGGTCCTGGACCCGGACGACGAGGTAGCCGTCCTCGCGCTGGAACGAGAGGGCCGCCGCCTCGGCGCGCTGCGGCCCGACCCACCCGGACGAGAACGCGGCCACCGCGACGGCCGTCGCCGCCGCCACGAGGGGCAGGCCGACGAGCAGGCGCCGGCGCCACCGGGGCCGGGGCGCGAGGGCCGGAGTGGTCGCCATGACGTGCTCCGCCAGTTCGTCCCTGGTCCGCGTGCTCACCAGCGCGGCGGCCTCGTCGTCGGTGACGGGGTTGAGACGGCCGACCGAGATCCGTGTCATGCGAGGTCTCCTTCCTGTACGTGGGCGCGGGACGTGCGCCGCGCGGGGTCTTCCCGAAGGGCGCGCGCCAGGCGGCGGCGGGCCCGGTGCAGCCGGATCCGTACGGCGTTGGCCGAGCAGCCCAGCACCACGGCGATCTCGGCGACGGACAGGCCCTCCCAGTCGGCCGGCGACAGCACCTCCCGGTAGCCGTCGGGCAGTTTCGCGAACGCCTCCGCCAGGGCGTCCGTCCCGGCCGGTTCCTGACCGGGGTGCCGGAACGCGGTCAGCTCGGAGGCCGGCCGGGCGGTCAGCGCGGTGTGCCGCCGTTCGCCGCGGTGATGGTTCGCGAGTACCCGCCGCGCGACCCCGAACAGCCACGGGCGGGCACTCTCGCCCGCGGGCACGTCGTCGAGCCGCCGCCACACGGTCAGGCCACACGGTCAGGTCACACGGTCAGGTCACACGGTCAGGTCACACGGTCAGGCCACACGGTCAGGCCACACGGTCAGGCCACACGGTCAGGCCACACGGTCAGGCCACACGGTCAGGAAGGTCTCGGCGAAGACGTCGGCCGCGTCGTGGCCGTTCGCCGTCCGGCGTACCACGTAGCCGAGCACCGGATCGTGATTGGCCCGGTACAGCTCCTCGAAACGGCGACGTCTGTCGTCGGGTGGCCGCCCGGCCGGAATCAGGGTCCTGGCGGGCGCGTGACGCGGCCTCCGGGGACCGGGAGGCCGCGGAGCGTCAGCTCGCCAGCTCCTCGGGACTGATCAGGCCGTCCTCGATGGCGCGGGCCAGCAGGTCCGACTTGGTGACCGCGGATCTGCCCACCTGGGCGTACTTCAGCCGCGCGCGCCTGATGAACATGTCGACGGTGTGCGGTGAGACGGCCATCCGGCGCGCCACCGCCGCTTTCGACGTCGAACGAAACCACAGCAGCAACGCGGTCCGTTCGCGATCGGACAGCACGGGACGATTTTCGCGGTGGTCCTCGGCCAGCACCCCTGCTTCGGTCGGCGTCACGTAGGGGTGGTCGGCGGCGACCGCAAGAATGGCATTCACCAGGTGGGTTCGGCCTTCGCGTTTGGCCACGAACTCCCGGGCGCCCGCGTCCAGCGCCGCCATAATCAATTTCTGTTCCGTGAACTGCGAATAAACGATTATCCGGTGCCCCGCGTCGGCCAGCTCGGCAACATGAGGGATGGCGAGTCGGCCATCCAGGTTAAGGTCTAGTAGCAGCACCCGCGCCCGTGGAATGGCACTGGGCCCAAGACTTTCAATCGTCGCCCCGGTCGTTATCACCTGAATTCTGGGCTCCGCCCGCAACCAGGTGAGGATTCCCTCGATGGTTACGGGATGGTCGTCAACGATGCTAACGGTGACGGGCGCTTCCAGCGTGTTTCCACCCATAAATTGGCTCCTTCCCGATAGCGGACTGTGGACAGAGCGGGGCAGGTGGTCCAGGTGATCTGGGCATCGGGGGGAGCGTCGGCGACGATGCTGACGATGACCTCGTCCCGGTTGCTGACCACGGTCACCCGGGCGCTCGACACCGCTGTGGCGAGGACGGCCAGGGGAGTCTCGGTCAGCCCTCGGCGGATGGCGATGGGTATCGACGGCAGGTCGCCCAACGTGGACAGGTCCACCTCGACCTGCCGTCGTTCGGCGATGTCCACGCAGGTGAGCAGCTCGTGCAGGAGCGGGTTGGGCACGTCGTCGTTCTCCGCGAACAGCCGGCGCAGCCGCGCAGCCTCGATCGCGCATCGGCGCTGTACCGCCGGGTCGGCCGGGTCGAGGGTTCCGTCGGCCAGGCCACGAAGCACCGATTCGACCTGGCCGCGCAGGTACTCGTAGCGTTCCTGCCTCCTGGCGTGCACCTCGTCCGCGGCCTGCTTGTGTGCGTACGACTCGACCTCCGCCTCCGCGATCTCCGTGGTCTGCTGGGCCGCCTCCTGCATCAACCGGCCGGCCAGCGCGACGATCACGTTCGCCCCGACGGCGATGCAGGTCACGGTGACGAATCGCATGATCATCGGCTCGTCGAAGGCGTTGTCGAGTGCCAGGAAGGCGGCGGTGACACCGAGGTTGGCGGTCAGCAGGACGCCCAGCTCCACGATCGGCCGGCGGAGCAGCACGAGCACTCCCAACCAGCCCACGGAACTCCACGCCCAACTGGAGTCGGCGATCGCGCCGCCCGGCGGACCGGCCGCCGTGCCGATGGAGCCGACGACCAGGATGGCCACCGCGAGCGTGCGGGCGAGAGCGGCGTGCGACTGGCGGCGCAGCAGGGCGACCGAGCCTATGACGTCGATCACGGCCAGGGCCGTCCACGAGGCGAGCGTCGTCGCCTGCGACTGGTAGTCGGACCAGTGCGTGATCAGTTTCGACCCGTGGTAGCCGAAGTGCCAGATCGAGACCACCCCGGCCACGCCGATGTTCACGGCGCGGGTGATGCGCACCGCGACCAGATCGCCGTGACCGCTAATCATGCGGCCACCAGAGCGTCACCAGGGTGCCGACGCCTTCGCGGGAGGTGATCCGCGCGTCGCCGCCGATCGCCCTCATCCTGGCGGCGATCGAGTCGCGGTATCCCCGCCGGTACGGGGGGATCCAGTCGGTGGCGAACCCGCGGCCCGAATCGATGACCTCGACGACGACGCCGTCAGGACGATCGCTGGCGCGTACGACGGCCGAGCCGGTGTCGGCGTGTCGTGCCACGTTCGTCAACGCCTCGGCGACGCTGTCGGCGAACCCGGCTGTGACCTGCCTGGGCAACTCGATCGGCGGCGCGTCGAGGTCCACGTCGAGCTGCCTGAGCCCCGGCCGCGGCACGGATCTCGCCGCGAGCAGGGCCAGATCGAGCCGCGAACACTGCGAGCCGCCTGCTTCCATGTCGGGATACGAGCGAAGCTGGTTCACCGTGGCCAGGTCTTCGGCGGCGCGGACCCGCAGGATGGGGGAGCCCCGCGAGATCGCGCCCGTACCGATCATGGTCAGAGTGGCCAGGACGGTGTCGTGCAGGCGGCGCTGCTGGTCGCGCTCGTCGGCGCGCACCGCGGCGCGCGAGGCCGCGTCGACGAACGCGGCGGCCCGCTTCGCCAGCGCCGTGTCCGCAGCCTCCGCGCCGCTGCGCAGCAGCACCATCATCCCGCCGGCGAGGACACCCTGGAGCACCAGGACGACCGGCACCTCGCTGACCACGGACCTGCCGATGGCAGCCGCGACCGCGATGATCACCGTGGCCAGCGCGCCGTGCGCCAGTCGCAGGCCGGTGTGCGCCACGAAGACGCCGGTGCTCGCGATCAGATCCACCCAGCTCGTGCCGGCCACGGACGCCAGCGCTCCGGCGGGCACGACGTTGCCGTACACCAGGCAGATCCCCACGACCACCAATACATCGACGCCGACCAAGGGAATCGACAGGCCGCGTTTCAGCGCGATGTAGGCGAACGTGCCCGCCCACACCAGAAAAGTCGTCGCGCTAATCGTGACCCAGTCAGGACGGGCGGGCGGCGCAGCGCCGATCACCGCGACGAGACCCCCGACCGCGGCGCTGCTGAGTCGTATCCATACCGCGATGTTCGTCGCCACCCGCTGAACCCCGGCGGCCGCCGGACCTTCGGGGGCTTGGTGGCTACCAGTTCTCTGGGTCATTGTCGAGCTCTCCACTCGGCCACGGCTTCCCAGGAGTGATTTGCACGCTTTGCTGTTAATACAGTACATGAGCGGTGGAAAGCTGCTTCTTCATTTTTCGCCGTGTTCCCTGAACAAGTGTCGTGCCTTTAGGCCCACCCTCTGGGTAACGTCTGCCCCAGATCGGTTCGGCGTGCTTGGACGGACAGGCACGAACTGAGAGCGCGTTTCGCCTGGTAAACCCGGACAAAGTCGGCCGCGGCATGGCCGGAAACGCATGCAGACAAATGTTCGGCTACCCCCTGCGGTGGCTCGCTGCCGCCTGGGGTCTCTCCGGATCACGGGAAAGGGCTACTGGTGACGACGAATCCGTTCGAAGACCCCGAGGGCAGCTACCTCGTCCTGATGAACGACGAGGAGCAGTTCTCGCTGTGGCCGGAGTTCGCCGACGTCCCGGCGGGATGGCGGACCCTGTACGGCCCCTCCGCGCGCAGCGCTGCTCTCGACTACGTCAACGAGCACTGGACCGACCTGCGGCCGAAGAGTCTGCGCGACGCGATGGCGCAGACCGCGGCCGGAACTGCCCATGACGGACGGAGCGAAAGGCCGGGCCAGTGACGGACATCGTGAGCGACGACCGGAGCAGGGCCGTCGCGGACATCTACAACTCCACCGTGGCGGCCTGGGCGATCAGCGCCGCATGGGAGGTCGGCCTGCTGGACGAGCTGGATCTGTGCGGAGAGCTCAAGGTCGAGCAGTTCGCCGAGGACCACGACCTGGACCTGCGCTCGACGATCGGGCTGTTGCGCTCGCTCGCCGCGGTGCACGTGGTCGAACGGGGCGAGAACACGGTCAGGGTGGGGGCGAACTTCGAGGAGGTCCTGCGCAACCGCGCGTTCTTCCACTGGCTCTGCCGCGGCTCCGCCGCGCTGTTCACCCAGATACCCCACGTGATGCGCAACGAGAACAGGACGGGCGAGTTCTTCGAGCGGGACGCCGCGGCGATCGCCTTCGCCTGCCGGGAGATCAACATCCACTGCTATGACCCGGCGTTCCTGGCCGCGCTGGACCGGGTGGACTTCGACGTCACGACCGTGGCCGATCTGGGCTGCGGCAGCGGCGGCCGGGTCATCCAACTGAGCCGGCGCTATCCGAAGGCCCGCACGCTGGGAATCGACATCGCCAGACCGTCCCTGGCGGTGGCCGCGTCGGACGTCGAGGCCGCCGGGCTGGCGGACCGGGTCACGCTGATCGAGGCCGACGTGCTCGACCTGCCGAACCGTCCGGACTTCGCCGAGGTCGAGCTGCTCACCTGCTTCATGATGGGGCACGACTTCTGGCCGAAGGAGCGGTGCGTGCCGCTGCTGCGCGGGCTGCGCGAGGCGTTCCCCAACGTACGGCGGTTCGTGCTCGGCGACGCCACCAGGACCGTGGGGGTCCCCGACGACCGGCTGCCGGTCTTCACGCTCGGCTTCGAGTTCGGTCATGACCTGATGGGCGTCTACCTGCCGACCGTCGAGGAGTGGGAATCCGCGTTCGCGGAGAGCGGCTGGCGCGTGGTCGAGCGGAACCTGATCGACATCGCGGTCGGCGAGGTCGTCTTCGAGCTGGAGCCGGTGGGGGAGCGATGAGCGCCCCGGCCGCCGACCTGCTGAGGCTGCACTGCAACGAGAACCCGTACGGCCCGCCGCCCGGAGCCGTCCTGGCGGCCGGAGCCGAGCTGGAGGACTGGTGCGCCGCGTATCCGGACAGCGGGTGCACGGCGCTGCGCGCCCGTGTCGCGCGGCACGTCGGCGTGGACCCGGAGTCGGTGGCGATCGGCAACGGGTCCGAGGACCTGATCATGTTGACCGCGCTGACCTTCCTGCGGCCCGGCGACCCCGTGCTGGTGAGCGAGATGAGCTTTCCCGGCTACGCCATGGCGGCCACCATGGCGGGCGCCGAGGTCCGCACCGTTCCCCCCGACGGATATCGGATCTCCGCGCCGGCCATCTGCGCGGCCCTGACCGAAGAGCTCAAGCTCGTCTTCATCTGCAACCCGAACAACCCCACCGGGACCGTGCTCGACCGGGCCGAGGTGGAGCGGATCCTCACCAGCGCCGAGGCGGCCGGCGTGATCCCGGTCTTCGACGAGGCGTACATGGAGTTCGCGGGGCCCGAGTACGAGTACGCCGTCGACGCGGTTCGCGCCGGGCGCAGGCTGCTGGTCCTGCGCACGTTCTCGAAGCTGTGGGGGCTGGCCTCGCTCCGCGTCGGCTACGCGCTCGGCCCGCCCGACCTGATCGGCCGGATCGGCCGGAGCCGGCAGACGTTGCCGTTCGGCGTCAACCGGGTCGCGCAGCGCGCCGCGATCGCCGCCCTCGACCACGACGGCTTCGTCGAGGAGATGCGGAAACGCACGGTGGCGGCGCGCGAACGGCTGTGTGCCGGGCTGGAGTTGCTCGGGGCGGAGTTCGTGCCGTCGGCGGCGAACTTCGTGCTGGTCCGCACGTCCTCCGACAGCACCGCCCTGGCCGCCCGTCTGGCCGACGAGCACGGAGTGCTGGTACGGGACCTCGCCGCCTTCGGACTGCCCGGCCACCTGCGCGTGACGGTCGGCACGCCGGAGCAGGTGGACCGGTTCTGCGCCGCCCTGGCCGCCACGACGTCGAAGCCCTCTTCGCCGGCGGCGTCGGCGGGACTGGGCGACCGATCAGGCGCGCCGGTCCCGACGCTCGCGCCCGTCGGCCCCACGGAGCTGTTCAACAGCTACGTCGGAGCCAACGCGGTGTTCGCGCTGAACGAGCTGGGCGTCTGGGAGCACCTGCTCGACGGCGCGCGGACGGTGGCGTCGCTGGCCGCCGAGACGTGGGCGGATCCGGCCAAGCTCCTCCCACTGGTGCGGGTGGCCGCGTTGCTGGGCTACGTCGAGTGGCGGTCCGGCTCGGTCGCCCTGACGGCGGCAGGACGTGATCTCGCCGCCCAGCGGGGCTTCTTCACCTGGGCCGTCGGCGGCCACGGTGAGCTGCTCCGCAGGCTGGCCGACGTGGCGCTCGGCGCCGCGACGTTCGGGCGGGACCTCGGCAGGGACGGAGAGAAGGTGGCCGAGGGGTCGGGCCTGGTCGGCCGGATGCTGACGCGTCCGATAGAGCAGAAGGTGCTCGACGGGATCGCGTTCGAGTCGGTCGCCGATCTCGGCTGCGGGGACGGCTCGCGCCTGATCCGCATGTGCCGTGACGGCTCGCGGCGCGGGCTCGGGGTCGAGGCGGACGAGCGGGCCTGCGAGGCGGCCACCAAGTCCGTCGCGGAGGCCGGGCTCTCCGATCGCGTCACGATCGTTCGCGACGACGCGCGGCGGTGGGACGGCCGTCGCTTCCCCGGCGTCGACCTGGTGACCTGCTTCCTGATGCTGCACGACCTGTTCGCGGCGGTCGAGGAGCCCGCCGACGCGGTCAGGAAGCTGATCGAGGTGTTCCCCGATGCCAGGCGATTCCTCATCGCCGACACCGCGGCCGTGAACTGGGCCGGGCACGAAGGGCCGCTGCCGGCGTTCTCGCTGGGGTTCGAGCTGCTGCACGCGTACATGGAGACGCCGATCGTGGGCGCGGACACGTACCTGAACGCCTTCGCCGGAGCGGGGCTCCGGGTCGAACGCCGCGAGCAGTTCGGCTCGCCGTCGACCTGGCTGTATCTGCTCGTCCGAGAGTGAGCCACCCAGCAAATCACGAAAAGTCCTGACCAAGTCGCCCGACACAGTCGGAGGAGATGTGACATGCAAAGCAGAGTGGTGATCGTCGGCGGGGGCACTGCCGGCTGGATGACAGCGTCCTACCTGCGAGCCACGTTCGGCGACCGGATCTCGGTGACCCTGGTGGAATCGTCGGGCGTGGCCACCATCGGGGTCGGGGAGGCGACGTTCAGCACCATCCGCCACTTCTTCGAATATCTCGGCCTGGACGAGCGCGAGTGGATGCCGGAGTGCCACGCCACCTACAAGCTGGGCATCCGGTTCGAGAACTGGCGCAGGCCCGGCCACCACTTCTACCACCCCTTCGAACGGCTGCGCGTGGTCGACGGGTTCCCGCTGAGCGAGTGGTGGCTGCACCAGCGGCCGTCGGAACGTTTCGACCAGGACGTCTTCGTCATCGCGTCGTTGTGCGACGCCATGCGCTCGCCCCGGCACCAGAGCGGCCGCCTGTTCGAGCAGGACTTCGTGGAGAACGGCGACCAGCCGGTGTACCGGACCACGCTGGCGGAGCAGGACACGCAGTTCCCCTACGCCTACCACTTCGACGCGAGCCTGCTGGCGGGCTTCCTCGCGAAGTACGCCAAGCAGCGCGGCGCCGTCCACGTGGTGGACGACGTGGTGGACGTGGTGCTCGACGAGCGCGGCTGGATCAGCCACATCGTCACGCGCGACTTCGGCGAGATCGAGGGCGACCTGTTCGTGGACTGCACGGGCTTCCGCGGCCTGCTGATCAACCAGGCGCTCGCGGAGCCGTTCGTGTCCTACCAGGACACGCTGCCGAACGACCGCGCCGTCGCGCTGCGGGTGCCGGTGGACATGGCCAAGACCGGCATCCGGCCGTGCACCACCGCCTCCGCGATGGACGCCGGCTGGATCTGGACGATCCCCCTGTACGGCCGCATCGGCACCGGATACGTCTACGCGGGCGACTACTGCACGCCCGAGGAGGCCGAGAGCACGCTGCGCAAGTTCGTCGGCCCGGCGGCGGACGAACTGGAGGCCAACCACATCCGGATGCGGATCGGCCGCAGCCGCAGGTCGTGGGTGCACAACTGTGTGGCGGTCGGGCTGTCCAGCGGGTTCGTCGAACCGCTGGAGTCGACCGGCATCTTCTTCATCCAGCACGCCATCGAGCAGTTGGTGAAGCACTTCCCCGCCGAGTCCTGGGACGAGCGCCAGCGCGACTCCTACAACCAGCGGATGGCCCGGTGCATGGACGGCGTCCGCGAGTTCCTGGTGCTGCACTATCGAGGCGCGGCGCGCGCGGACAACGCCTACTGGCGCGACGCGAAGACCCGGACGCTGCCGGACGGGCTGGCCGAGCGGCTCGAACAGTGGCAGACCAGGCTGCCCGACACCGAGTCGATCTTCCCGTACTTCCACGGCTTCGAGCCCTACTCCTACACGAGCATGCTGCTGGGGCTCGGCGGCATCCCGCTGCGGCCGCCGCCCGCGCTGGGCCTCCTCGACGGGACGGCGGCGGCCAAGGAGTTCCAGGCGATCGGCGACCAGGCCCGCGACCTGGTCAACCGGCTGCCGTCCCAGTACAGCTACTTCGCCCACCTGCACGACCTGCCGCCGGAGCGACGAGCGGACGCCTCGTGATGACGGTCGGCCACGCGGTGGTCGTGCTGGGCGCGGTGCTGCTCGCCGCGTACGGCGGGCGGGCCGCCGCCCGCCGGCTCGGTCAGCCCCCGGTCGTCGGCGAGATCGCCGTGGGTCTGCTGCTGGGTCTCGCGCTGCTGACCGCCCCCGGGCCGCTGGCCCGTGACGTGGTGCTGCCGGGGCAGGTTATGGACCTGGTGCACCTGGTCGGGCAGGCGGGGCTCGCCCTCTTCATCGTCGGGGTCGCCCACGAGCTGCGGCTCGACCGGGAGGCGCTGCGGGACAGGGCCGTCGGGTGGGTGACGGTGGGCGCGCTGGTGCCGTCGGCGCTGGCCGGCGCGCTGCTCGGCGGTGTCGTGCTCTGGACCGGCCGCTCCGAGCTCCGCGGCGACGCGCCGCCCGCGGCCTTCATCCTGTTGATGACGATCGCGCTGGCGGTGTCGGCCGTGCCGGTGCTGGCCAGGATCCTCGTCGACCGCGGCCTGTCGGCGACGCGGACCGGCCGGCTGGCGATCACCGCGGCCGTCGCGGTCGACGCCGTCGCGTGGCTGCTGCTCGCGGTGGTGGCCGGCATCGTCAAGGGGGGAGCGGGCGGCGTCGTGGTCGCGGCGGGCATCGTGGTGGTCGGCCTGACCGTCGCCCTGCTCGTCCGCCGCCTGCTCACGGCCCCTCGGGTGCTGGCGGGCTGCGCTAGGGCACCGAGGAGCGTGGGCGTGGTGATCGCCGGGTGCGCGCTCGGCGCCGCGGCCGCCGCCGAATCGTGGGGACTGACCGCCGTGTTCGGGGCGTTCGTGGTGGGACTGGCGATTCCCACCGGGCCCGAGGGGGCCCGCTGGGGGCTGCCGGCCGGGATGGTGTCCAGAGTCGGCGGCTGGTTGATGCCGGTCTTCCTGGTGCAGACCGGCCTGACGATGTGGACCGCTTCGGCGAGCGTGCCCCTGCCGGTCGTGCTGGTCACGGCGGTCGCGGCGACCGTCCTGGCCGTCCTGGCCAAGATCGGCGGTGGGTACGTCCTCGCGCGGCGGGGCGGCGAGCCGCGGGTGACCGCGGTCCGGCTGGGCGTCCTGCTGAACACCCGCGGCCTCACCGAGATCGCGGTGCTGCAGGCGGGTTACAGCCTGGGCGTCCTCACGCCCGTCCTGTACCTCGCCCTGGTCGTGATGGCGCTGACCACCACCGCGATGACCGGGCCGCTGCTCTCTCTCATCGACCGGCCCGGGAGAGTGCCGGTGCCCGCCCTGCGGGTTTCCGCGTCGGAGCGGAGCGCGTCATGGTGAAACCGATCAGTCAGCCGGTCGACCAGCCGAGGGCCACCGCCGACCGGTTCCGTTCCCTGATGGCCGGGTTCCCCACCGGGGTCTGCGTGGTGACGACGATGGGGGCGCAGGGGCGGCCGTGGGGGATGACCTGCTCGTCGTTGTGCAGCGTCTCGCTGGATCCGCCGACCCTGCTGGTTTGCCTGCGGGACGGCAGCCCGACCCTGGACGCGCTGGTGCGCAGGGAGACCTTCACGGTGAACCTGCTGCATCACAGCGCTCGCCGTACCGCCGAGCTGTTCGCCTCCGGCGCGCAGGACCGGTTCGCGCGGGTCCGGTGGAGCGAGCCCGCCGACAGCGGCGGTCCGCACCTGCCGGACGACTCGCACGTGATCGCCGACTGCCGGGTCAGCAGGGCCGAGCTGATCAACGACCACGTGGTCGTCTTCGGCGAGGTGCTCCGGGTGGCCGTGGTGTCGATGCGGCGACCACTGCTGTACGGACTGCGCAGATATGCCGAGTGGCCCGACGACTGAGCCGGCTGGGAGGGATACGTGACCGAATTCGATCTGCCGGAGCTGCTGGCCAAGCTGACCGCCCGGCACGGAGTGCCCGGCGCCCAGCTCGTCCTCCAGCACCACGGCGTGCGCGCTGTCGCGGCCGTGGGCGAGGTGGAGTCGGGAACGGGCGAGCCCGTCACCGCGGACTCCAGGTTCCCGATCGGCTCGATCACCAAGGCGTTCACCGCGACGCTGGCGATCGCGCTGGTGTCCGAGGGGGACATCGAGCTCGACGTTCCCCTCGGCGAGTACCTGCCGGAGCTGCACCGCGCCTCACGGGAGCTGGCGACCCGCGCCACGCTGCGCCACCTCCTGAGCCACACCGGTGGCGTCATAGCGAACCGACCGGCGAGCGCCGACCACGCCACGCCCCGGCGGCTGGCGATGGGGTGCTGCGCTCGCGGACCCCTGTTCGAGCCGGGCACCGCGTTCTCGTACTCCAACATCGGGTACGTGCTCGCCGGGCACCTGATCGAGGTGATCACCGGGATGAGCTGGTGGTCCGCGATGGAGTCGATCCTGCTGCGGCCCCTGGGGATCGAACCGTCCTTCGTGGTGGCCCCTTCGCGGGTCGCGAGCGGTCCGTACGTGTCGGGGCACTCCGTCACAACCGCCAGGAGCAGGGCGGTCCGGGTCGATCAGATGATCTCGTACGCCGAGGGGCCGACCGGTGCGCTGGCACTCAGCGCCGCCGATCTGGCCCGGCTCGCCCGGCTGCACCTGCCCGGCGGCGGGTCCGCGCCGCTCGACGCCGCGCACCTGGCCGAGATGCGGACGGCGAGCCCGTCGGCCGAGCCGTTCGGCGCGGCCGACGGCTGGGGCCTCGGCCTGGCGTTGTTCCGCACCGGCGGGGCGGACTGGTGGGGCCACGAAGGAACGGCCGACGGGACGTCCTGCCACCTGCGCTTCGACCCCGCGGGACGTCACGTGGTGGCGCTGACCACCAATGCCAACACGGGACTGGCCCTGTGGGAGGACCTCGTGGCGGAGCTGCGGATGGCCGGGCTGGACGTGGGCAGCCACGCGGGGATTCCCGACGGCAGCCCGATCGAACCTCCGCAGGAGTGCCTCGGCCGCTACGTCAACGGTGAGACCGAGTACACCTTCGTGACCGACCAGGACGGCGGCTGCTACCTCGCCAACAACGGGAAGCCGTTCGCACGGTTGACGTTCTATCCCGGCCTGGTGTTCGCGATGGCGGATCTGCGTACGGAGCAGGTGATGTTCACCGGCCGGTTCCTCGGTGAGGCCGGGACGGGACGGATCGACCGGATCGTGGTGGGCGGTCGCCTGGCACGCCGACAAGGGGACGGATTGTGATCACTGGTAACGCGACGTCGGCCGACCTCGGCCGGGTCATCCATGAGCTTCGGTTGCCCGACCACCTCGGCGGCTGCGCGGCGGCCGTCATCGTGGGCGCGTGCCAGGTGGTGCTGGCCCGGCACCTCGGCCAGGACGATTTCGCGCTGGGCGTGTGGACTCCTGAGGCCGCGCGCCTCCGGGTGCTGCGCTGCCGGTACGCGCCGGAGGAGTCGTTCGCCGCCCTGACGGCCCGGATCCGCGCCGAACTCGGGGCCGAACTCGGCACCGAACTCGGGGCCGACGCGGAGGTGGCGGAGCGGGCGCGGGGCGTGGTGACGTTCGGGGCGGGGGACCCGCCGGAACTGCCCGGCTCCGTGGACCTGGTCATCCGGTGCCGGCGCACGTCGCTGGTGATCGAGTATCGGGCCGACGTGTTCGACGCGGCGACGATCGAGCGGATGTCCGGGCACCTCGGGGAGATCCTCGCCAGCGGCACCGCCGCACCCGACCGGCCGCTCTGGCGGCAGCGCCTGCTCACGCCCGCCGAGGAACGCCGCCTGCTGGTGACCTGGAACGACACCGGTCCTGCCGCGCTGACGTGTGCGCCGGAGCTGTTCGCCGAGCACGTACGCGCCCACCCGGACGCGACCGCGGTCGTACACGGCGAGCACCGCCTGAGCTACGCAGAACTGGACGAACGGGCCAACCGCCTGGCCCACCACCTGGTCGAGCTGGGTGTCGGCCCGGAGGTCCTGGTCGGGATCGCCATGGAACGCGGCCTCGACCTCGCGATCGGCGCCCTCGCCACGCTCAAGGCCGGCGGGGTCTACGTCCCGCTGGACCCGGGCTATCCCGCCGAGCGGCTGGCCTACATGGTGGGCGTGGGCGACGTGCCCGTACTGGTCGTCGACCGGGAGCGGACGCTCGACCGGCTGCCCGTCGGCGACGACGTGGCCGTCGTGTGCCTCGAACGGGACGAGGGCCGGATCGCCGGGCGCCCGGCGCGGGCGCCGGACCCGCGGATCGGGCCCGACAATCTCGCCTACGTGGTCTTCACCTCCGGCTCGACCGGCCGGCCGAAGGGCGTCATGGTGCGGCACGGGTCGCTCTGCGGCAGCGTCGCGGACTTCGCCGGACGGTTCGGGCTCGGACCGGCCAGCCGCGTGCTCCAGCACCTGTCGTTCAGCTTCGACGGCGGCGTGTGGGAAGTCCTCGTGACGCTGCTGTCGGGTTCGACGCTGTGCGTGAGCCGCGCGGACGACCGGCACGGCGAGGTGGACCTGGCCGAGCAGATCCGGCAGGAGGAGATCACGGTCGTCGGCCTGCCGCCGATGCGGCTGGCGGAGCTGGACCCCGACACCGTGCCGAGCCTGCGCACGGTGATGTCCGGCGGGGAGGTCTGCCCGGTCGCGGTGGCGCGGGCCTGGTCACGAGGGCGTTCCTTCGCCAACATCTACGGGCCCAGCGAGACGACCCTCGTGTCCACGATGTTCCCCTTGGATCGGCCGCTGGACGAGGTCGGCACGTACACCAGCCTGCCGATCGGCTCGCCCCTGGCGGGAGTGCGGCACTACGTGCTCGACGGCAGGCTCCGCCCCGTTCCCGTCGGTGTCGCGGGCGAGCTGTACATCGCCGGGGCCGGGCTCGCCCGAGGGTACGTCGGCAGCCCCGCCATGACCGCGGAGCGGTTCGTGGCCGCGCCGTACGGGCCGAAGGGAACGCGCATGTACCGTACCGGCGATCTGGTGCGGTGGCGCGCGGACGGGCAGTTGGAGTTCGTCGGCAGGGTGGACGACCAGGTCAAGGTGCGGGGGTTCCGGGTCGAGCCGGGCGAGGTGGAGGCCGCGCTGTGGCGGCACCCCGACCTGGCCAAGGCCGCCGTCACCGCCGTCGAAGGCACGCGCGGCCACCGGCGGCTCGTCGGATACGTCGTGCCCCGGCCGGGCCGTGCCGCACCGAGCCCGCGGCGGCTGCGGGAGTTCCTCGGCCGCACCCTGCCCGGCTACATGGTCCCCTCCGCCTTCGTCGCGCTGGAGGCCCTGCCACTCGGCGCGAACGGCAAGGTCGACCGGCGCGGCCTGCCCGCGCCCGAGCCGGAGACGAGCACGGCGTACGCGGCGCCGCGCACCCGCGTCGAGAAGGCCCTCGCCGGGGTCTGGAGCGAGGTGCTCGGGGTGGCGGAACCCGGCGTGCACGACCGATTCTTCGAGCTGGGCGGCGACTCGATCCTCGGGCTGCGGCTGGTGACGCGCGTACGGGCGGAACTCGGCGTGGAGCTGACCACCCGCACGCTGTTCGACCACCCGACGATCGCCGCGCTGGCGGCCACGCTGCGGGCCCGCCAAGACGCGGCTGGGCAGGAAACGGCAGGGCAGGAAACGGCAGGGCAGGAAACGGCAGGGCAGGAAACGGCGATCCCCCGGATTTCGAGGGACCAGCCGCTGCCCATGTCGTTCGCGCAGCAGCGGCTCTGGTTCCTGGAGCAGTTCCCCTCCCAGGCCGGGGGGAGCAACGCCTCCGTCGCGCTGCGCCTGGACGGCGTGCTCGACACCGACGCGCTGACCAGGGCGCTCGACGCCCTCGTCGCCCGGCACGAGTCGTTGCGCACCACCTTCGACTGGCAGGACGGCCAGGGGATCCAGATCGTCCACGAGGCCGGTGAGGTGCCGACGCGGGTGCTGGACCTGTCCGGCGCCGGCGACGACCGGGCCGCCCTGGTGCGCCGGACGCTGGCCGAAGACGCGGCCCACCCCTTCGACCTGCGACGCGGGCCGCTGATCCGCGCCGTGCTCATCCGCCTGGCGGCCGACGCGCACGTGCTCGGCCTGACCCTGCACCACATCGTCGGCGACGGCCGATCGGCCGAGGTGCTCGTGGACGAGCTGGGCGACCTGTACGCGGACACGTGGCCGCCGGAACCGCCGGTGGGCTACCCCGACTACGCCGCCTGGCACCGGGCCAGGACGGGAACCACCGGCTCGGCGGCGTACTGGAAGGGTGAGCTGAAGGGCCTGGAACCGCTCGACCTGCCCACGGATCGGCCGCGCCCGGCGGTGTCGACGTCCGCGGGCGCGATCCGCAGCTTCCGGCTCCCGGCCGGACTCATGGCGGACCTCAGGCGGCTGAGCCACGCGCGCCACGCGACCCCGTTCATGACGTTGCTGGCCGCGGTGCAGGTGCTGATGGCCAGGTACAGCGGCAAACGGGACGTCGCGGTCGGCACCGTGACCTCCGGCCGCGACCTCGCGGAGCTGCAGCGGGTCGTCGGACTGTTCGTGAACCTGGTCGTCCTGCGGAGCGACGTGAACCCGGCGCTGTCGTTCGGCGAACTCCTCGACGAGGTGCGGGGGACGACGCTGCGGGCCTTCGAGCACGACGTGCCCTTCGAGCAGGTGGTCGACGCCGTGGGGCCGGAACGCGACCCGAGCCGGCACCCGCTGGTCGACGTCGGCGTGACACTGCAGAACCCGCTGTGCGAGCCGCGCCCGAGCGGCGACGTGCGGATCAGCGAGTACGAGATGCCGCGCGTGGGCTCACGGCTGGACCTGCTGCTGGAGTTCTGGCCCAACGGCGACTCGCTGACGCTCGTGATCGAGTACAACACCGACCTGTACGAGGCCCGTACGATTGACCGCCTGGCCGGGCACCTGAGCGTGCTGCTGCGGGCGATCGCCGACGACCCCGACCGCCGGGTGGCCGGCCTGCCGACGCTGACCGGGGCGGAACGAGACCGCGTCGCCGCCGAGCTGACCGGGCCGGTGCGCGCGGTGCCGGGGGCGACCTGGCAGGAGTTGTTCGAGGCACAGGCCGACCGGACACCCATGGCGGACGCGTTGGAGGCCGACGGGCTCCGGGTCACGTACCGGGAGCTGGACGCGCGGGCGAACCGGCTGGCGTGGCACCTGGTTGCGAGCGGACTCGGCGCAGGGGACCTCGTGGCCCTCGCGCTGCCGCGTTCCGCGGACCTGCTCGTCTCCGTGCTCGGCGTGCTCAAGGCCGGCGCCGCCTACCTCCCGGTGGACCCGGAGTATCCGGCCGAACGGATCGCATACCTGCTCTCCGACGCGGGACCGGCAGGTCTGATCACCACGGCGGCGATCGCGGCGACGCTGCCGGACGCCGGGCCGGCGCGCGTCGTGCTTGACGACGAGACCACCGCGGGCGCGATCCGCGCCCGCTCGTCCGCCCGCCCGCCGGGCAGGTCAGGGCTGCTCGACGCGGCCTACGTGATCTACACGTCGGGGTCGACCGGGCGGCCGAAGGGGACGGTCGTCTCCCACCGAGGGATCGCGAACGTGGCGGCGCACCAGCGGGCCGCGTACCGGGTGGACCCCACCAGCAGGGTCATGCAGTTCGTCTCGCCGAGCTTCGACGTGTCCGTCGCCGAACTGCTGCTCGCGTCGCTGTCAGGGGCCTGCCTGGTGATCCCGCCGGGCGCGCTGGCGGGGCGGGAGCTGGCGGACTTCCTCGCCGAACGGGAGATCACCCATGTGCACGTCCCGGCCTCGGTGCTGGCGAGCCTGCCCAGGGTCGCGCTCCCCCGGCTGAGGGCGGTGCTGACCGGCGCGGAGCAGGTGCCGGACGAGCTGGCCGAGTTCTGGTCCCGTGAGCGGCTGTTCGTCAACGGCTACGGCCCGACCGAGACCACGATCCACGCCACCTGGTGGGCCGGGCGGCACGAGGGCGGCGCGGTGCCGATCGGGCGTCCACTCGCCAACGTGCGCGTCCACCTCCTGGACGCCCATCTGCGGCCGGTCGCACCCGGCACGGCGGGCGAACTGTACGTCTCGGGAATCGGGCTCGCCCGCGGATACCTGCACAGGCCTGGGCTGACCGCGGAGCGCTTCGTCGCCGATCCGTACGGGCCGCCGGGCGAGCGGATGTACCGCACCGGCGACATCGTGCGATGGCGACCCGACGGGAACCTGGAGTTCGTCGGCCGCAGCGACGACCAGGTCAAGGTGCGGGGGCTGCGGGTCGAACTCGGCGAGGTCGAGGCCGCGCTGCGCGAACACCCCTCGGTGGCCTCGGCCGTCGCGGCGGTGCACGCCGACCAGCGGCTCATCGGATATGTGGTGCCGGTCGACGGCCGGGCGCCGAGCCCGGCCGAGCTTCGGCAGGCGCTCGGCCGGTCACTTCCCGCCCATCTGGTGCCGCAGGCGTTCGTGACGCTGACGCGGCTGCCGCTCGGGCCCAACGGGAAGGTCGACCGCCGCGCGCTGCCCGAGCCGGACCCCGGCGTCGCCTCGGGCCGGTACGTCGCACCGCGCACCGAACGCGAGCGACTGCTCGCCGGGATCTGGGCAGAGCTGCTCGGGGTGGACGACGTCGGCGTCGAGGACAACTTCTTCGAACTCGGCGGCGACTCGATCCTGAGCATGCAGGTGGCCTCCAGGGCCCGCCAGGCCGGGCTCGCGGTGACGGCCAAGGACGTCTTCCTCGGGCAGACGGTCGCGGAGCTGGCCACGGCGGCTCAGCCGTACCGGACGGTGGAGCGCGACCGTCAGGCGGACACCGGTCCCGCGCCGCTGACGCCGATTCAGCACTGGTTCTTCGACACCTTCCAAGTGGCTCCCGAGCGGTTCAACCAGTGGGCGCTGGTCGAGTTCGACCCGGACGTGGACGAGGACGCGCTCCGCGTGGCCGTGCGCGCGCTGCCGGCCTGCCACGACGCGCTGAGGACGAGGTTCGGGCGGGTCGAGGGCGGTTGGGCGCAGCACGATGCCGGTCCTGAGACGGACGTGCCCTTCCAGCGCGTCGACCTGTCCGGGCTGGCGGCCGACGAGCAGTCCCGCCGGATGCGCGGCCACGATCCTGGCTTCGCGCTGGACCGGGCACCGCTGCTGGCGGCGGTGCTGTTCCTGCTGGGCGACGGGCGGCGGCCGCGGCTGCTGCTCACCGCGCACCACCTCGTCGTGGACGGCGTGTCGTGGCGGATCCTGCTCGACGACCTGAAGACCGCCTACGCGCAGGCCCTTCGCGGGCAGGCTCCCGACCTGGGCGCCGCCGGGATGCCGGCGCGAGAGTGGGCGGCCCGCCTGGCCGGTCACACCGCCTCCGGCGGGTTCGACGGCGAGGTGGCGTACTGGACGGCCGCCCTGGAGGGGTGCGACCCGCGCGTTCCCGTGGACGGCCACGGCCGCAACACGGTGGCGGACATGCGCAGCCACACCGTACGGCTGTCCGAGGCCGGGACCCGGGCCCTGCTCCAAGGGGCGGTCGCGGCGTACCGCGCCGGTGCGGAGGAGGTATTGCTGGCCGCGCTCGGCCGGACGCTGACCTCGTGGGCGGGCCGCGACCGGGTGCTGATCGACCTGGAGGGACACGGCCGCGAGACGATCTTCGACGACGCGGAGCTGTCCAGGACCGTCGGCTGGCTGACCAGCCAGTATCCGGTGGCCCTGCGCGTACCCGGTGAGAGCGGCTGGCGGGCGACCCTGCTGTCGGTCAAGGAACAACTGCGTGCCGTCCCCGGCCGTGGGCTCGGCTTCGGCGCGCTGCGCCAGTTCGGCGGGCGTCTCGACGCCCCGGGGGCCCAGGTGGGCTTCAACTATCTCGGCCAGTTCGATCCCGGCACGGAGGTGGAGCTCGGGCTCGACCAGCATCCCGCCGAGGTCCGGCCGCACCTGCTCGACGTGATCTGCCAGGTCCGGGGCGGCCGGCTGGAGACCAGTTGGGTGTATTCCGCCGAGTGCCACACCGAGGAGACCGTGCACGGGCTGGCCGAGGCGTTCACCACCGCGCTGGAGGAGATCGCCGGGCACTGCGCGTCGCCCGCCGCCGGTGGTCGCTCTCCGTCGGACTTCCCGCTCGCGCGCCTCGACCAGGCCACCCTGGATCGGCTGGTCGGGGACGGGCGCGGCGTGGACGACGTCTACCCCCTCACCTCGACGCAGGCCGGGATGGTCTTCCACAGCCTCGACGAGCCAGGGTCCGGCTTCTACCACGAGCAGAACGCGTTCGTCCTGCACGGGGTGGCCGATCCGGAGCTGTTCGGCCGGGCCGTGCAGACGGTCGTGGACCGTACGCCGGTGCTGCGGACGTCGGTGGTCCTGCGGGAGGCCGGGGAGCCGCTGCAGATGGTCCACCGGCACACGGTGGTGCCGATCCGGCACGCCGACTGGACCGGCCTGTCCGAGCGGCAACGGGCCCAGGAACTGGACGCGCTGTTCGAGCGCGACCTGGCCGAGCCCTTCGACCTGTCCGCGCCGCCGTTGACACGGGTGACGATCGCCCGGCTGTCGGAGACCTCGGTACGGGTGTTCATGAGCTTCCACCACCTGCTGATGGACGGGTGGAGCGGGGCGCGGATGCTCGAAGACGTCTTCGCGTCCTATTCCGCGCTGTGCGGCGGGCGGTCGGCGGACCTGCCCAGGCGGCGGCCGTTCCGGGACCACGTGGCCTGGTTGACCGGCCAGGAGACCTCGGGCGCGCAGGCGTACTGGCGGCGTGCGCTGGCCGGGTTCGACGAGCCGACGCCGCTGCCGGTCGACGGGCAGCCGTCCGGCGCCACCGGCCGGTTCGTGCTCGCCCTGTCCGAACGGGAGAGCGCGGCCCTGTACGAGTGGGCCAGGGGCAACCGGGTCACGGTGGGCACGCTGGCGCAGGGCGCCTGGGCGCTGGCGCTGTCACGCCACAGCGGCAGATCCGAGGTGTGCTTCGGCAAGACGCTCTCCGGCCGCCCCGTGGACCTGCCCGGCGCCGCCGAGATCCTGGGGATGTTCCTCACCACGTTGCCGGTGCGCGTGACGGTGGACCCCGGCGCCGACCTGACGGCCTGGCTGCGCGGTCTCCAGGCGGAGCAGGCGCGGGCCGGGCAGTTCGAGCACGTGTCGCTCGCGCAGGTACGCGCCTGGAGCGAGGCTCCCGCGGGCACCGAGCTGTTCACCAGCGCCGTGGTGGTCGAGAACTATCCGGTCGACGAGGACGCGGCGGCCAGGTACGGCCTGCGGCTGTCGGAGCTACGGGTGCGCGAACGCGCGAACTTCCCCCTCGTCGTCGCGGTCTACCCGCACGAACGGCTGGCGTTGCGGTTCACGTTCGACGCCGGCCTGTTCCACGCGTCGACGATCGAGCGGCTGGCCGAGCACCTGCGGGTCCTGCTGACCGGCATGACGTCCGGCCCGGCGTCCGGCCCGGCGACCGATATGGCGGGAGCGGGGCGCACGTTGTCGCGGCTGCCCTGGCTGCCGGAGCGTGAGGAGCGCCGGCTGCTCGTGGAGTGGAACGACACGGCGCGGGAGTTCCCGGCGGACCGGTGCGTGCACGAGCTGGTGGCCGAGCGGGCACGGCGGCAACCGTCCGCCGTCGCGGTCGTGCACGGGCGGCACCGGCTCACCTACGCCGAGCTGATGGCGCGGGCCGAACGACTGGCGCGGCAGTTGACCGGGCACGGCGTCGGGCCGGAGGTCGTGGTCGGCGTCTGCCTGGAACGCGGGCCTGACCAGGTGGTCGCCGCGCTGGCCGTGCTCGTCGCGGGTGGCGCGTACCTGCCGCTCGACCCCGACTATCCGGACAGACGGCTGAGCCTCATGGTCGAGGACTCGGGCGCGGCGCTGGTGCTCACGCACACGCGGCTCCTCGACCGCCTGGCGGGCAGCGAGGTGACGGCGATCTGCCTGGACCGCGACCTCCCCGAGACGGACGGGGCGGCCCTCGAACGGCGGGTGCGTCCCGGCAACCTCGCCTACGTGGTGTTCAGCTCGGGATCCACCGGACGTCCCAAGGGGACGATGATCGACCACCGATCGCTGGCCAACATCACCACCGCGTTCGGCAGGAAGTATCGGATCGGGCCGCACAGCAGGGTGCTGCAGCATCGGTCGATCAGCTTCGACGGTGGCATCTGGGACCTGTTCACCACACTCGTGTCGGGGGGCACGCTGTGCCTCAGCCGGGCGTACGACCGGGTGGCGCCGGTGGATCTGGCCGAGCAGATCCGCCAGGAGGAGATCACCGTGCTGGTGCTGCCACCGGCCCTGTTGTCCACCCTGGACCCAGGAGGGCTGCCGAGCCTGACGACGGTGGCGTCCGGCGGCGACGTCTGCCCGGTGCCTCTGGCCGCGGAGTGGGCCCGCCGCACCGACTTCGTCAACGTCTACGGACCATGTGAGTGCACGCTGGTCACGACCATGTTCCGGGTTTCCTCGCCGGTCGAGGGCACCCGCTCGCTGCCGATCGGGTCGCCGATGCCGAACGTGCGGACCTACGTGCTGGGGCCCGATCTGCGGCCGGTCCCGCCGGGCGTGCCAGGCGAGCTGTACGTCGGCGGCCTCGGTGTGGGCCGGGGATACGCGGGCCGGGCGGCGCTGACGTCCGAACGGTTCGTGGCCGATCCGTTCGGCGCGCCGGGGCGCCGGATGTACCGGACCGGCGACCGGGCGCGGTGGCGCCAGGACGGCCGGTTGGAGTTCGCCGGGCGGGTGGACGACCAGGTCAAGATCCGCGGTTTCCGCGTGGAGCCCGGCGAGGTCGAGGCCGCCCTGCGCGAACATCCGGATCTCACGGCGGCCGCGGTGACCGCCTGGACCGGTACGGGCGGGTACGCGCGGCTGGTCGCCTACGTCGTGCCGGGGCGGGCCGCGCCGAGCGGGGCGGAACTGCGCGAGTTCCTCGGCCGTACGCTGCCGGACCACCTGGTGCCGTCGCTGTTCGTGCCGCTCGACCGTCTTCCGCTCAGCCCCAACGGCAAGGTGGACCGGCGCGCGTTGCCCGCGCCGGCCGCGCCCGAACCGCAGGAGGGCCATGTCGCGCCACGGAATGCAACAGAACGGGCGCTGGTGACCATCTGGTCGGGCGTCCTCGGCCTGCCGGAGGACCGCGTCGGCGTGACCGACAGCTTCGTCGAGCTGGGCGGCGACTCCATTCTCAGCCTCAACGTCGCCTTCCGCATGAGGACGGCCTTCGACGTGACGGTGTCGCCCGGTGACGTGCTGTCGGCGAGAACCGTCGCGGCCCTGGCCGACCTTGTGGAGGAGAAGGTGCTCCTCGACCTCGAAAACGCCGCCAGGACTGGAGGAGAGTAGATGGGCACGCCTTCGTCACGCGAGGACCGCATCGCGGCCCTGCCCGCTTCCCTGCGGGACCAGTTGCGCCGCAGGCTGGCGGGCGCCGCCGAGGCGGCCGACGAGATCCGGCCCGCGCCACGGGACGGTGTCCTGCCGCTGTCACCGGCCCAGCAACGGCTGTGGTTCCTGGACGACTACGAGCCGGGCGGCATCGACTACAACACCTCGATCGCGCTGCGACTGTCGGGACCGCTGGACGTCCCCGCTCTCGCCGCCGCCGTCAACGGCGTCGTGGCCCGGCACGAGTCGCTGCGCACCACCTTCGACTCGGCCGACGGCTCCGGCGTGCAGATCGTGCACAATGAGCTGCGCCTCGCGCTGCCGGTGGTCGAGGGGAGCTCGCAGGACCTGGACCACCTGGTGCGGACGGAGATCGAGCGGCCGTTCGACCTGAAGGCGGGACCGCTGTTCCGCGCCCTGCTCGTGCGTACCGGAGCCGAGGAGCACCTCCTCGTCCTCAGCGCGCACCACATCGTCATCGACGGATGGTCGATGGGAGTGGTGCTGGGCGACCTGGCCGCACTGTACGGCGCGGCGCTCCTGGGCGAGCCGCCGTCGTTGCCGGACCTGCCGCTCCAGTACGCGGACTTCGCCGCCTGGCAGCGCGACCGGCTGGCCGGCTCGGCGCTGGACGGGCAGTTCGAGTACTGGCGGCGCCGGCTCGACGGCGTGGTGCCGCTGGAGCTGCCGACGGACCGGCCACGGCCCAAGGTGCGGACCACGGCCGGCGCGCTCCACGAGTTCACCGTGCCCGCGGAGACGGCGGCGGCCGTCGAGAAGCTCGGCCGCGCGCACGGCACCACGCTGTTCACCACGCTGCTCGCCGCGTGCCAGGTGTGGCTGGCCCGGTATTCCGGCCAGGAGGACGTGGCGGTCGGCACCGTGACGTCCGGCCGCAACCGTCCTGAGCTGCGGCCGCTCGTCGGCTTCTTCGTCAACACGGTCGTGGTGCGGTCGCAGGTGCTCGGCAGCCTGACCTTCGCCGAGTTCCTCGACGAGGTCAAGACCGGCATGCTCGACGTCTTCGCCAACGACGAGGTGCCGTTCGACCGGCTCGTGGACCTGCTCGCGCCCGAACGCGACCCCGGCCGCACCCCGTTGATCCAGGCCATGGTGTCGCTGCAGAACGCCCACCGCGAGCCGCCGGCGTTGCCCGGTCTGCGGGTGTCGGAGTACGCGCTGCCGGCGTCCGTCGCGAGCTTCGAGCTGACCGTCGACTTCCGGGAGCGGGACGGCGAGCTGGCCGGTGTCGTGAACTACAACACCGACCTGTTCGACGAGCCGACGATCGAGCAGATGATCACCCATCTGGTGCGGCTGCTGCACCTCGTCGGCGAGCGCCCTGAGAGCCGGCTGCTGGACCTCGAGTTCCTCTCCGAGGAGGAGCGTCGCAGGCTGCTCGCGGAGTGGCAGAGCCACGACCACGAGCCGCCCACGCCGACGCTGCCCGCGCTCTTCGCCGAGCAGGCTCGCCGTACCCCCGACGCGACGGCGCTCGTGTCGAAGGACGGCACGCTGACCTTCGGCGAGCTGGCCGCCCGTGCCGGACGCCTCGCGCACTGGCTGATCGGGCAGGGCGTGGGCCCGGAACGAGTCGTGGCGCTCGCGTTGCCCCACGGGGTGGACATGATCGTGGGGATCCTGGGCGTGCTGGAGGCGGGGGCCGCGTTCCTGCCGGTGGACCTGGCCCAGCCCCGCGACAGGATCGCGTACGTGCTGGGTGACGCGGCCCCCGCGCTGGTCCTGGCCACCACGGAGACGGCCGCCCGCGTCCCTGACGTGTCGCCGGTCCGCGTGCTCGACGAACCCGGGGTCCGGGAGGCCATCAGGGCCCATCCCGGCGCCTGCCCCACCGACGCCCACCGGATCACACCCCTGCGGCGGGAGTCCCCTGCCTACGTCATCTACACCTCGGGCTCCACCGGCAGGCCGAAGGGCGTGCTGATCGAGCACCGGTCGATCGCGAACCTCTTCCGCAGCCACCGGGACGAGGTGTTCGCGCACGCAGAAGGCCGCTTCCGGGTGGCCCAGGCGACCGCGTTCTCGTTCGACGCCTCGTGGGACTCGTTGCTGTGGCTGTTCGCCGGTCACGAGCTGCACCTGGTGGGCGACGACGTACGGCGTTCTCCCGAACTGCTGGTGGACTACCTCGACCGCGCCCGCATCGACTACGTCGTCCTCACCCCCACCTACACCCAGCAGTTGATCGCCGCCGGGCTGTTCGATCCTGGCCGCCATCGCGTCGCCGTGCTCTCCGTCGGCGGCGAGGCGCTGGGGGAGACGCTGTGGAAGGAGATCTGCGCGACCTCGGGGACGACGGGCTACAACTACTACGGCCCCACCGAGTGCACGGTGGACGCCGTGATCCACCGGTTGGACGACCGGGCTCCGGTGATCGGCCGGCCGATGCCAGGGGTCGGCGCGTACGTGCTGGACGCGGCGCTGCGGCCGGTGCCTGTGGGCGTGGCCGGTGAGCTTTACCTCACGGGCGTGCAACTGGCCAGGGGATACGTGAACCGGCCCGGCCTGACCGCCGAGCGGTTCGTGGCCAGTCCGTTCGGCACGTCACAGCGCATGTACCGCACGGGAGACGTGGTGCGCTGGAACGCGGAAGGGCTGCTGGAGTACCTGGGCCGGACGGACGACCAGGTCAAGATCCGCGGATTCCGGATCGAGCCGGGCGAGATCGAGACGGCCCTCGGAGCGCATCGCGGCCTCGCCGACGTGGCGGTGGTCGCCCGCAAGGACGGCGCGACGCACGAGCGGCTGGTCGCGTACGTGGTGCCGAGCCCGGACGCCGAGCCGCCCACGGCCGCGGAGCTGCGCGGCTTCCTCGGCCGGAGCCTGCCGGACTACATGATCCCGACGAGCTTCGTCCCCCTGGAGACCCTGCCGCTCACCAGCCACGGCAAGCTGGATCGCCGGGCCCTGCCCGCGCCCGGCGATCAGGCCAGGAGCGACCGGGTCGCACCCCGCACGCCGACCGAGCGAACGCTCGCCGGGATCTGGGCCGACGTGCTCGGCCTCGACCAGGTCGGTGTGGAGGACAACTTCTTCGAGGTCGGCGGCGACTCCATCCTCAGCATGCGGCTGGTCGCGCGGGCCCGGCAGGCGGGCTTCGCACTGACCTCGAAGGACGTGTTCACGCACCAGACCATCGCCCGGCTCGCCGTGGCCGCCACCCGGGCGGGCGCCGTGACTCAGGAGGAAGAACCGGTCGGTCCCGCTCCGCTGAGCCCCATCCAGCACTGGTTCTTCGACACGCACGCGGCCGGCTCCCACCGGTTCAGCATGACCACCACCGTCGAACTCGCACACGACGTGGACCGTACGGCGGTGCTGAGCGCGGTCGACGCGCTGGTCGCCCGGCACGACGCCCTGCGGACCCGATTCGAGGCGGTGGACGGCGACCTGCGGCAGGTCGTCGTCCCGGTCGAGACGGCGGCGGTGTGCGCGTTGCACGACCTGTCCGCTCTGGACGAGGAGTCGCGGCGGGCCGCCATGGAGGAGCTGGCGTCGGCCGCGCAGTCCGGCCTGGACCCGTGGCACGGCCCGGTGATCAGGGCGGCGCTGTTCGACGCCGGTGCCGGGGCGCGTCCGGTGCTGTTGATGACCGTGCACCACCTGGTCTGCGACGGCGTGTCCTGGCGGATCCTCCTGGAGGACCTGGAGACCGCCTACCGGCAGGCGACCACGGGAGCGCCGATCGACCTGGGGCCGAAGACCACGACCCCCGCGCAGTGGGCGCGGCGGCTGGCCCGGCACGCCCGGCAGGGACGGCTGGACGCCGAGCTGTCCTACTGGAGCGGGGTGTGGCGGGCCGCCCCGGCGGCCGACCTGCCGGTGGACCTGGACGGGCCGAACACGGTCGGCTCCGTGCGGACGGTCTCGGCGGAGCTGCCGGCCGAGCGGACGGACGCCTTGCTGCGCAGGGCGCCTGGGGTGTACCGGACGCAGATCAACGACCTCCTCCTCAGCGCCGTCGGCCGGGTGCTCTCCCGCTGGACCGCGGACGACCGGGTCCTGCTGGGCATGGAGGGGCACGGCAGGGAGGAGCTGTTCGACGGCGTCGATCTGACCAGGACGGTCGGCTGGTTCACCGCGCAGTACCCGGTGGTGCTGCGTATGCCCGCCACCGGCGGCTGGGGCGAGACGATCAAGTCGGTGAAGGAGCAACTGCGCGCCGTCCCCGGCCGCGGACTCGGCTACGAAGCCCTGCGCCACCTCACCGAGGCCGGTGCGGCGCTGCGGGATCGTCCGCAGCCGCCCGTCACCGTCAACTACCACGGGCAGTTCGACGCCGCGGCAGGAGGCGCGCTCGGCCTGAGCCTGGCCCGGCCGCTCGGCAGCGACCAGGACCCCGACGCGATTCGAGCCGGCCTGCTGGACCTGATCTGCGTGGTAGAGGACGGCCGGCTGCGGCTCGACCTCGCCTACTCGGCCAACGTGCACGAGGAGGGGACCGCCCGGCGGATCGCGGCTGAGGTGGTGAGCGCCCTCGACGAGATCGTGGCGCACTGCGACCGGCCGGAGGCGGGCGGGCGTACCCCGTCGGACTTCCCGCTCGCCGGGCTCAGCCAGCCGGAGGTGGATCGGCTCGTCGGTGACGGGCGGGCCGTGGAGGACGTCTATCCGCTGACGCCGATGCAGGTCGGGATGCTGTTCCACAGCCTGGTCACGCCCGGCTCCGGGGCCTACCACAACCAGTTGGTCCTGCGGGTGGGCGGCGTGCGCAGGCCGGAGGACCTGGGCGCGGCCTGGCAGCGCGCGGTGGACCGTACTCCGGTGTTGCGCAGCAGCGTGGCATGGCAGCAGGTGAGCGAGCCGGTGCAGGTCGTGCACCGGGGGGTGACGGTGCCGGTGACGTACCACGACTGGCGGCACCTGTCCGAGGCCGAGCGGGACAGCCGCAGGAACGCCCTGTTGCGCGAGGACCGCGCGCGGGGCATGAGCCTGACCGAGCCGCCGCTCGTACGGGTGGCCATCGCCCGGATCGACGCGGACACCGTGGACATGGTCTGGTCCTCGCCCCACCTCCTGGTGGACGGCTGGAGCACGGTGCAACTGGTCACCGACGTCTTCGACGAATACGTGGGAGCGCGGGACCGCCCGGTCCGGGCGCCGTTCCGCGACTACGTGCGCTGGCTCGCCGAACAGGACCCCACCGACGCCGAACGTCACTGGCGGAACGTGCTGTCCGGCCTGGACACGCCGACGCCGCTGCCGTACGACCGGCCACCGACGCAGACGCATCGCGCCGAGTCCACGGCCGCCGTCACCCTGGCCGTGGAGGGCCCGGAGTTCGACCGGCTCCAGGAGATGGCCAGGGCGCACCGGCTGACGCTGAACACCGTCGTGCAGGGGACCTGGGCCCTGGCGCTGTCGCGCTACAGCCGGGAAGAGGACGTCACGTTCGGGGTCACGGTCGCCGGACGGCCCGCCGACCTGCCCGGCGTCGACTCGATGATCGGGTTGTTCATCAACACGCTTCCTGTCAGGGTCAGGGTGGACCCGCGCCGGGATGCGCTCTCCTGGCTCAGGGAACTGCAGGCCGGTCAGGTCGAGGCGCGCGACCACGACCACGTCGGGGTGGCGCAGATGCGCGCATGGAGCGACCTGCCCGCCGACGTCCCGCTGTTCGAGAGCATCGTCGCGTTCGAGAACTATCCGTTCGACGAGAACGAGGTCCGCGCGCGCGGTCTCCGGGCCCGCAACCTGGGCGGCACCGACACCACGACCTTCCCGCTCACGGTGAACGCGCACGTGGACGGCCGTCTCGTGCTCCGCCTCGGCTACGACCCGAGGCTGTTCGACCGGGCGACCGTCGAGACGCTGGGCGAACGCCTCCGCCTCCTGGTCGGCGAGCTGGCCGCGGATCCGTCCCGCCCGCTGCACCGGCTGCGCTGGCTCACCGAGGCCGAGCGACGGCACCTCCTCGGCGCCGGCCGGGAGCCCGCCGAGGCGGCGCAGGCCACGATCCACGCGCTGTTCGAAGGCCAGGTGCCGGACAGGGCCGAGGCGGTCGCCGTCTCCTGCGGCGAGGTCGAGGTGTCCTACCGGGACCTGAACAACAGGGCGAACCGGCTGGCCCACCACCTGATCGAACGGGGCGCCGGACCGGAACGGCTGGTCGCGGTGGCGCTGCCGCCGTCGGCAGACCTCATCGTGGCCCTGCTGGCGGTGCTGAAGGCCGGCGCCGCCTACCTGCCGCTGGATCCGGAGTACCCGGCCGAGCGGCTCAGGTCGATGCTGGCCGACGCCGCGCCCGTCCTGCTGGTCACCGACTCCCGTCAGGCGGGACGGCTGGAGCCGGGCATCGGTGTGCTCGTGGTGGACGGCCCGCTGGAGGAGCGTCCCGCGACGAATCCGGACGTCGCCGTGCTGCCGGACAACGCCGCGTACGTCATCTACACGTCGGGGTCGAGCGGACGGCCAAAGGGCGTACTGATCCCGCACGGGAACGTGGTCCGGCTCTTCTCCGCCACCGAACAGTGGTTCGGGTTCGGCCCGGACGACGTCTGGACGCTGTTCCACTCCAGCGCCTTCGACTTCTCCGTGTGGGAGATGTGGGGGGCACTGCTCCACGGCGGCCGTCTGGTGATCGTGCCGCGAGACGTCTCCCGCTCCCCGCGCGGGCTGCTGCGGCTGCTGGCGCGCGAGCGGGTGACCGTGCTCAACCAGACACCGACCGCGTTCTCCCAACTGACCGAGGCGCGCAGGGAGGACGACTCCGCGCTCGCCCTCCGCTCGGTGATCTTGGGGGGCGAGGCGCTGCAGGTCAGCCGGCTGGCCCCGTGGTACGAACGCCACCCGGACGGCGTGCCCCAGGTGGTGAACATGTACGGCATCACCGAGACCACGGTGCACGTCACGTACGCGCCCCTGGACGGGACGAGCCTGCGAACGGCCGGCAGCCCCATCGGGAGCGCGATCCCCGACCTGCGGGTCTACGTGCTCGACCCCGGCCTGAACCCGGTCCCGGTCGGCGTCGCCGGTGAGCTGTACGTCGCCGGAGCCGGGCTGGCACGGGGCTACCTGGGCCGCGCCCCGCTGAGCGCGGAACGGTTCGTGGCAGATCCGTTCGGCGCTCCCGGGACGCGGATGTACCGGACCGGGGACCTGGCCCGCAGACGGGCCGACGGCGGCCTCGACTACCTGCGCAGGGCCGACGACCAGGTGAAGGTCCGCGGCTTCCGGATCGAGCCCGCCGAGATCGAGGCGGTGCTGGCCACGCACCCCGACGTGGCCGACGTGACGGTCGTCGCCCGGTCGGACGGTGACCTGTCGCGCCTGGTGGCCTACCTGGTGCCCCGGAGCGGCACGAAGCTGGGCGTCGCGGACCTCCGCGAGCACGCCGGGGCCGCGCTGCCGGACCACATGGTGCCGGCCGCGTTCGTGAGCCTCGACGCGTTGCCGCTGACGCGGAACGGGAAGATCGACCGGTCGGCCCTGCCCGCGCCGGGGAGCCGTCCGGAGATCGAGACCGGCTACACCGCACCGAGGACCGGCGTCGAGCGCACGCTCGCGACCATCTGGGCCGGGGTGCTCGGCGTGGACCGGGTCGGGGTCCACGACGACTTCTTCGCGCTGGGCGGCGACTCCATCCTCAGCATCCAGGTGATCTCCCGGATCAGGACCGCCTTCGGCGTGGATCTCTCGCCCCGCGAGCTGTTCACGAATCCCACGGTGTCCGCGCTGGCCGCGAAGCTGCCCGCCGGGCAGGCCGCCCAGGACCCCATCCCGGCGGTGGATCCTGCCGGCCCCCTGCCGCTGTCCTTCGCCCAGCAGCGGCTCTGGTTCCTGGACGAGCTGGAGCCGGGCCGCGCCGACTACGTCACGCCGCTCGGGCTGAGGCTGCGGGGCACGCTGGATCCGGCCGCGTTGCACCGGGCGCTGAACGCGCTGGTCGCCCGGCACGAGTCACTGCGGACCACGGTCGACTCGGCCGACGGCCGAGGCGTGCAGGTCGTGCACCCGCCGGCGGAGCTGCCGCTGGCGGTCACCGACCTGTCGGAGCTGACGGAGCAGGCGCGGACGGCCGAGCTGGACCGGCTGGTGGAGTCGGAGCTGACCCGGCCGTTCGAGCTGCGGCGTGGACCCCTCGTACGCGTCCTGCTGGTGCGGTCGGCCGCCGACGAACACGTCCTGGTCCTGTGCCTGCACCACATCGTGACCGACGGATGGTCGATGGGCGTGATCAGTGCGGAGCTGCAGGACCTCTACGCCGCCGCGCTGGAGCACCGCGACGCCCGGCTGCCCGAACTCCCGGTCCGATACGCCGATTTCGCCGCGTGGCAACGGGACCGGCTCACCGGCCCCGAGCTGGAGCGCCAGTTGGCCCACTGGTGGGCCGCGCTCACCGGACTGACGCCGCTGGAGCTGCCGACCGACCGGCCGCGGCCTGCCGTACAGACCGGGAACGGTGCGACCCTTCGGTTCGAGCTGCCCGCCGACGTGGCCGACCGGCTGGAGGAGATCGGGCGCGAGCGCGGCGCGACCCTGTTCATGACCCTGGTCGCCGCCTGCCAGGTGCTGTTCTGGCGCTGGTCAGGGCAGGACGACGTGTCGGTCGGCACGGCGGTGTCCGGCCGCGACCGGGCCGAGCTGGAGAACCTGGTCGGGCTGTTCGTCAACGTCGTCGTGCTGCGTTCCTCCGTGCGGCCCCACCAGGCGTTCGGCGAGTTCCTGGAGCAGGTGCGGGGCACCGTCCTGGACGCCTTCGACCACCAGGAGACCCCGTTCGAGGTGGTGGTCGACGCCCTGCAGCCGGACCGGGACCCCTCCCGGCCGCCGCTGGTGCAGGCGATGGTGCTGTTGCACAACACCCCAGGGGCGCTGCCCAGCCTGCCTGATCTGCGGATCGAGGAGTTCCCGCTGCCGGTCAGGAGCTCCACCCTCGACCTGGTGGTGCAGTTCGGCCGGATGGACGGCAGGTTGCACGCGGCCCTGCAGTACAACACCGACCTGTTCGACCCCGCGACGATCGAACGGGTGGCGGAGCGCCTGCGCGTGCTGCTGTCCGGCATCGCGGCGGATCCTGAGCGGTCCCTGTCGCGGTTGCCCTGGCTGTCCGGGGCGGACGAGCACCGCCTGCTGGTGGAGTGGAACGACACGGCCGCGCCGTACCCCGTGCGGCAGGGCGTGCACGAGCTGATCGCGGCGCGGGCGCGGACCCATCCGGACGCCGTCGCGGTCCTGCACGGCGCGCGGGAACTGACCTACGCGGAGCTGGACCGGCGGGCCAACCGGCTGGCCCACGGTCTCGTCGCGCACGGCGTCGGTCCGGAGACGCCGGTCGGCGTCTGCGCCGGGCGGGAGCCGGAGCTGGTCGTCGCGGCACTGGCCGTGCTGAAGGCCGGTGGCGTGTACGTTCCGCTGGACCCGGGCTATCCGGTGGAGCGGCTGGCGGGCATGGTCGCGGACACCGGCGTCACCACGGTGCTGGCCCAAGGGTCGCTGCACGAACAGCTCCTGCCGGCCGACGTGGAGATCATCCCACTGGACGTGGCCCCTCCGGAAGCGCAGGACACGGCGCCGGACGTCGTGGTGAGCCCGGAGAACCTCGCATACGTCGTGTTCAGCTCGGGCTCGACCGGACGCCCCAAGGGCGGCATGATCAGCCACCGGTCGTTGGTCAACATCACCACCGAGTACGCGACCCGGTTCGCACTCGGCCCGGGCAGCCGGGTGCTCCAGCACCTGCCGATCAGCTTCGACGGCGGGATCTGGGACATCTTCACCACCCTCGTCGCGGGCGGCACCCTGTGCCTGAGCCGGGACGAGGACCTCGGCGAGCAGATCCGGCAGGAGCGCGTCACGGTCGTGGTGCTGCCACCGGCGCTCCTGGCCACCCTGGACGCGAAGACGCTGCCCAGCCTGGAGACGGTGGCGTCGGCGGGCGACGTCTGCCCGGTCGAGCTGGCCGAGGAGTGGTCGCGCCGTACGCGGTTCGCGAACTTCTACGGTCCCAGCGAGTGCACCCTGGTCACCGCCATGTGGCTGGTCGAACGAGGGCCGGAGGCGACGGCGGGCCTGACCCGCGTCCCGATCGGCGCACCGCTGGCGAACGTGCGCGTGTACGTCCTCGGCCCGGACCTCCGCCCGGTGGCGCCGGGGACCGACGGGGAGCTGTTCGTCGGCGGCGCCGGCGTGGGCCGTGGCTACGCGGGGCGGACGGGGCTCACGGCCGAGCGGTTCGTGGCCGATCCCTTCGGCCCGCCGGGCAGCCGGATCTACCGGACCGGTGACGTGGTCCGGTGGCGGGCCGACGGACAACTGGAGTTCGTCGGCCGGGCCGACAACCAGGTCAAGATCCGCGGCTTCCGGGTGGAGCCGGGCGAGGTCGAGGCGGTGCTGCGTACGCATCCCGAGGTGTCGGACGCGGCCGTCGTGGCCTGGCGGAACGAGGCCGGGCACGCCCATCTGGTCGCCTACGCCGTGGCCGCGCAGGACACCGAGGCGGACGGCCTGCGGGAGTACGCCCGCGAGTCGTTGCCCGACTACCTGGTGCCGTCCACCGTCGTGCTGCTCGACCGGCTGCCGCTGTCCGCCAACGGGAAGGTGGACCGCCGCGCCCTTCCCGAGCCCGCGGGAGTGAGACGGACGGCCGACCACGTGCCGCCGCGCACCGAGGCCGAACGCGTCCTCGCCGAGATCTGGGCCGCGGTGCTCGGCGTGGCCGAGGTGGGCGTCCTGGACAATTTCTTCGACCTCGGGGGCGACTCCATCCTGGGCATCCAGATGGTCGCCCGCGCCAGGCGGGCCGGTGTCCAGGTGACCCCGAAGGCCTTGTTCGCTCACCAGACGGTCGCGGAGCTGGCCGCCGCCGCGGGCGAGGTGACCGGGTCGCCGGTCGGGGAGCAGGTCCTGGTGACCGGCGAGGTGCCGCTGACTCCGGTGCAGCACTGGTTCTTCGGGACATATAGGGCCCGCCCGTGGCACTTCAACCAGTCGATGCTGGTCGAGCTGGCCGAAGGCGCCGACGAAGCGGCACTGCGTACGGCGCTGCACGGGATCGTCGCCCACCATGACGCGTTGCGGATGCGGTTCGAGCGCCGGGACGGGAGCTGGCGGCAGTATCACGGCGACCAGGACCGGTCGATCGACCTCGACCGCCGGGTGGTGACCGGGTGGCCGGAGATGGAGCGGGCCGCGGTGGCCGCGCAGTCGTCCCTGGACCTGGCGGCGGGACCGCTGGCCAAGGCGATCGTGTTCGAGCAGCGGGAGAGCGGGCGGCTGTGGTTGTTCCTCACGATCCACCACCTCGTCGTCGACTCCGTGTCCTGGCGGATCCTCACCGAGGACCTGGAGACGGGCTACCGGCAGGCGCGCTCCGGCGAGCCGGTCGACCTCGGCGAGAAGACCACCTCCTTCCAGCACTGGGCCGAGCGGCTCACGCGGCACGTGGAGAAGGGGGAGCTGGATCACGAACTCGGCCACTGGAGCGATGTCGTCTCCAGCCTCGTCCCCTCCTCGGAGGCCGGCCCTTCGACGGGCTCGCTCTCCGTCGAGGCAGGTGAGCACCACACGGACGCGCTGCTGCGGCAGGCGCCCGCAGTCTTCCGCAGCCGGATCAACGACGTCCTGCTCGCGGCCCTGGCCTGGGCGTTGTCGCGCTGGACCGGGCGAGACCGGGTGCTGGTGAACCTCGAAGGCCACGGCAGGGAGGACATCTTCGACGGTGTCGACCTCACCCGTACGGTCGGCTGGTTCACCAGCGCCTATCCGGTCGCCCTGACCGTCCAGGAGACGGACTGGCCCGCACTGGTCCGATCCGTTCGCGGGCAGCTTCGCGCCGTCCCCGGCAACGGGCTGGGCTTCGGCCTCCTGCGGTATCTCGGCCGTCGGCCCGAACTGGCGGGGCCGGGGGCGGCCGAACCCGAGGTCGCGTTCAACTATCTGGGGCAGTGGAAGCTCCCCGAGGGCGGCGCGGGCGACGGGCTGTACCACGCCTTCCATCCGTCTCTCGGGCAGGACCAGAGCCCGGCCGACCGGGCCGTCCATCCGGTGGAGATCGTCGGGGCGGCCGAGGGCGGGCGGCTGCGGTTCACCTGGCGCTACGCGAAGGACCGTTACGACGAGGCCGCCGTCCGGGCCGTCGCCGCGGACTTCCTCCTGGCGCTCGAGCGGATCGCCGAGCACTGCGCGGGAAGGAGCTGACCGGTGGCGCGGACACGCACGGGGGCGAGCACAGAGACAGGCACAGAGACAGGCACAGAGACAGGCACAGAGGCAAGCACAGAGGCAAACACGGCGACAGGTCCTGGTCTCGTTTCCGTGGCGTGGCGGCCGGTGGCGGCGGTGGGCGGCTCGTTGACCGCGCTGCTGCTCGCGCTCAGCGGCCGGTACGGCTACGACGCCGACGAGCTGTACTTCCGCGTCGCCGGGCAGCACCTGGACTGGGGATACGTCGACCAGCCGCCGCTCGTGCCGCTGCTCGCGCGGTTGCAGATCGCGTTGTTCGGCGACACCGTGATCGCCATCAGGGTGATACCGGCGTTGCTGGCCGGGCTCACCGTGCTGCTGGCCGCGCTGGTCGCCAGGGAGCTCGGTGGCGCCCGCCGGGCCCAGGTGCTCGCCGCCGTCGCCACCGCGGTCTCGATGTTCCCCACGGCGGTGGGCCACATGTTGCACACCGCGACCGTCGACATCCCCGTGTGGGTGGCGATGAGCTGGCTGGTGATCCGGATCCTGCGTACCGGGGAGCCGCGCCTGTGGCTGGTCGCCGGCCTGGTCGGCGGCGTCGGCCTGCTCGCCAAGAACCTGGTCGTGCTGCTCGCGATCGGCCTGGTGGGCGGGATACTGCTGGCCGGGCCGCGGCGGGTGCTGCGCGGCCCGCACCTGTGGGCCGGGATCGGGTGCGCCGCCCTGGTGGCCTCGCCGGCCCTGGTCTGGCAGGCGGCCCATGGGTGGCCGCAACTGGAGATGGCCCAGCAGATCGGGGCGATCGGGAGCACCGCCACCCGGGTGATGTTCCTGCCGTTCCAGGTCATTCTGATCGGGCCGTTGGTCACTCCGCTGTGGGTCGCGGGGCTGCTCGCGCTGTTCCGGTGGCCGCGGTGGCGGCGCTATCGCGCGCTCGGCGTCGGCTTCCTGATCGTGGCCGCGCTCGTGGTGCTCAGCGCGGGCAAGGTGCACTACGCGATGGGCTGCCTGGTCACGCTGGTCGCCGCCGGATGCGTGCCGGCGGCGCGGTGGACGTCGGGAGTCCTGCGTCGCGTGGCGCTGGTGGCCGCGCTGGCCGGCAACGGCGTCTACACGGCGGTGGCAGGCCTGCCGATCATCCCGGAGTCCTGGCTGGCGCGGTATCCGGTACTCGGCATCGCCCAGATCACCACGAAACAGATCGGCTGGCCAGAACTGGCCGGTCAGGTCGGCGCCGTGTACCGCTCGCTCCCTCCCGGCGAGCGGGAACGCGCGGTGCTGTTCGGCGGCACGTACGCCGAGGCCGGCGCCCTCGCCAGGTACGGGCCGGAGAACGCCCTGCCGCCGGTCTACAGCGGGCACAACTCCCTGCACGCCTTCGCGCGGCCCGCCGACGACAAGACGGTGGTCATCGCCGTCAACGTCCAGCCCGGCTTCACGGAGTTGTTCGACAGATGTGAGGAACGTGGCCGATTCGGTCTCCAGAACGAGCCCGTGCTCGTCTGCCACGACCCCAAGGAGCGGTGGAGCCGCCTGTGGCCACAGCTCCGGCATATCAGCGCATGACGAAAGGAGACTCCCCGTGTCACTCCCCGCGTCACTCCCCGTGTCCGACGAGCGGATGGAGCTGGCCCGCCGATGGATCAGCGAGTACACCCCCAACCCCCATCCGGACCTCGGGCGGGACGGCGTGGTGTGCCCCTTCATGGTGCGGGCACTGCGTCACGACTACGTGACCCTGCGGTCGTACGACGCCACCCGGGGCGACGACGCCCTCGTGGACCTGGCCAGGACCCTGCGCGCGGACATGGTACGGCGCGGCGCGGCACTCGGGCCGAACCGGACGTACCTGGTGTCGATGGTCGTGCCGTACGGGCTGCCGGAACCGGAGCTGAAGGCGATGGTAGACCGGGTCCACGCCACGCTGCGGCCCGAGTTCGTCCAGGCCGGTTTCATGGCCGGCGACTTCTGGCCCGATCACGAGCTGCCCGGGCTGCACAACGACGACTTCCGGCCGTTCGCCAGCCCCGTCCCGCTCCTCGGGATGCGCCCGATCGTCCCGGCCGACGTCCTGTTCTTCGCCAAACACGAACCGACCCCGCAGCGGCTGCTCACCTATCTCGGCTATTACCGGGGACTATTCGACGGGCGGCTCAACGAGCACTGGACGGCACAGTTGGAGCGGGCGGAAGCGGCGGCCAGGCAGTCGCTGGCGAACGCGTGAAGGAGAAGGTGGAATTGGACTCCGGGCATTACGACCACGCCGTCAAGATGCGCATGCTGATCCTCGGGCGCCTCGCGTCCTCGGCGGTGTCCGCCGCGGCGGCGTTGCGCATCCCGGATCTGCTGGCCGAGCGGTCGCTGACCGCGGCGGAGCTGTCGCTGCGGACCGGCACACCGCCGCACCCGCTCCGCAGGCTGCTGACCGCGCTGGTCGCGTTCGAGGTGCTCGACGAGCAGCCGGACGGGGCCTTCGCGCTCACGCCCTTCGGTACGACCCTGCGCAGCGATGTGCCGGGATCGGCGTGGGCGTCGGCGAGGCTCGCCGGCGGCGAGGTCGGCCGGTCGTGGGACGGGCTGCTGGAGACCCTCCACACGGGCCGGCCCGCCTTCGACGAGATCTTCGGCCTGGACTTCTTCACCTACCTGGGCCGGGATCCCGAGCTGCGATCGGTCTTCTACGCCTCGCAGGCGTCCGACATCGAGGTCACGCTGGAGCAGCTCAAATCCCTCGGTTTCGCCGACCATCCCACGATCGTGGACGTGGGCGGCGGCGACGGCGCCCTGCTGGCCCATCTCCTGATCGCGGCGCCGGCCTCGCGAGGCGTGCTGTTCGACCGGCCGGCCGTCGTGGAGAAGGCGCGGGTGCGTGTCAAGGCGGCGGGGGTCGGCGACAGGTGCGCGGTCGTGGCGGGCGACTTCTTCTCGGAGGTGCCCGAGGGCGGCGACCTGTACGTGCTGCGCGACATCCTCCATGACTGGACCGACAAGCTGTGCCTCGATCTGCTCGCCGTCTGCCGCCGGGCGATGCCGGCGCACGCCACGCTCGCGATCATCGAGCGGACGGCCGACGAACGGGCGCCGCGCGGCCCGCACGCACGGATGGTGAGCTTGATGGACCTGTACATGATGTCCGTCGTGGACGGTCGCGAGCGAACGGCAGGGGAGTTCGGCCGGCTGCTCTCCGATGCCGGTTTCGAGGTGCGCGCCCGCCATCGGCTGAGCAGCGGAGCCATGGTGATCGAGGCAGGCACGCCGGGCGCGACGTGACCGAGGGGCCGCGCGTCATGGCTCCTCGTCCGGGATCAGCCCGGCGCGGTAGGCGGCCAGCGCGGCCTGGACCCGGTTGTCGAGCCGCAGCCGCGTCAGGATGCGGTTGACGCGGCTGCGGACGCTCGACTCCGTCAGCCCGAGGCTGTCGGCGATCTCCGTGTTGGTGTGGCCCTTGGCCAGCAGGACCAGGACGTCCAGCTCTCGTTCTGTGAGCCGGCCGACCAGGTCGTCCCGCCCCGCCGCCGAGTGGTGGGCGGTCGGCAGGCGGGTGAAGACGTTGATGAGGCGGCGGGTCGTGGACGGCGACAGGACGGACTCGCCCTCGGCGACGATCCTGATCGCATCCGCCAGTTGGTCGGGCTGGCTGTTCTTGAGCAGGAAACCGGCGGCGCCGGCGTGCAGGGCGGCGTGGACGTACTCGTCGAGGTCGAACGTGGTGAGCATGAGGATCTTCGGGTGGGGGTCCGCGTGGGGCCAGTCTCTGACGATGGCCCTGGTGGCGTCGACCCCCGTCATCCCGGGCATGCGCACGTCCATGACCACGACGTCCGGCCTGAACTCGAAGGCGGCGGCCACCGCCTGGGCGCCGTCGGCGGCCTCGGACACCACCTGGAGGTCCGCGCGGCGTTCGATCACCATCCGCAGCGCCGCGCGGACGACCGACTGGTCGTCGGCGAGGACGATGCGCAGCGGCGGCCTCGTCACCCGGCCTCCAGACCGAGCGGGAGCGTGGCGAGCAACCGCCAGCCGCCGTCGTCGGCAGGGCCGGCCCGCAGGGTGCCGTCGAGCAGTTTGACGCGTTCGCGTAACCCGGTCAGGCCCATTCCCGCGCCGCCGATGCGGTGCCGGACGGCGCGGGACGGGCCGTTGGTGAGGCTGATGCGCAGCTCGGGGCCCTGGCGCCGAACGCGGAGAGTGACGTCGGTCGGGGCCGCGTGCTTGATGACGTTCGTCAGACCTTCCTGCACGATGCGGTAGGCGGTGAGGTGGAGGGAGCGCGACAGCAGGTCGAGGTCGTCGTCCATGCTCACGTCGAGCGTGCATCCGGCGCCCCGCGCGGCCTCCGTGAGCTGTCGCAGGTCACCGAGGGACGCCTCAGGCGACGGCTCCCCGGGCTCGTCGCTGGCGGCGAGCAGGCCGAGCAGGCGCCGCATGTCGGCCAACGCGGTGTCGGCCGTGGCGGCGATCGTGGTCAGCCCCTTCCGCACCGGATTGTCGTCCGCCGCCACCTCGGCGTTGGCGTGCGCCACCACGGCGATGGCGCTGAGGTGATGGGCGACCACGTCGTGCAGGTCGCGGGCGATGTGGGCGCGCTCGGCGACGACCGCCCTGCGGGCGCTCAGCTCCCGCTCGGCGCGGAGCTGGCCGGTCAGCTCGCGCAGCCGCTGGACGTCGATGCCGATCCGGCGCCGGCCGTGCCCGAGCAGCCAGATGCAGATGGGGAAGGTGAGCAGGACCACCAGCGTGCCCACGGCGGCCGACAGCCCGCCCGGCCACGACGAGGCGACGACGTCGACGACGATCAGGGCGCACACTCCGATCAGCCCGGCCACCGCACGCGCCGTCGGGGCGTGGCGGGCGAGCGAGTACAGCGCCACGGCCAGGAACAGCGGGGCGATCTGCACGTCCGTGTACGGGCGGACCAGCACCGACCAGGCCACGCACGCGACGAACACCGCGACGAACACGAGCTGGGGGTGGGTCCGGCGCCAGAGCAGCGGGACGGTCGGGGCGACCAGGACCAGGACCGTCAACGGCGTCGCGGAGAGCCGCGGCTCGTGGTTCGCCATCCAGACGAGCAGATGGCACGCGGTCGCGCCGACCGTGAGGAGGACGTCGTTGGCCCGGCGGGGGTATCGCATAGCGTCCTTTGCGAAGGTCCCATGGATGGCGTACGTCGAGGATAACCCCCCGCTCACGACCGGGCGCTCCTCCGCGAGAATGACGCGCGACGCAACACCCGTTGCCTGACAATTCCTTCTCCCTGTCGAAGAGAACGGGGTAAAGGGCTGACTATGGTGCTGACCGTGAGCCTGAACGAGATCGGGAAAGACTGGACCGAGCTAGGCAGGAGCGACCCGCTGTGGGCGGTTCTCACCGAACCGGGAAAACGCCACGGTAAATGGTCGGACGACGAATTCATGGCCACCGGGATCAGCCAGGTTGACGGTGACCTGGCCTGGCTGGGACGACACGGAATCTCTGTCCCCGGGGGCCGGGCGCTGGACTTCGGCTGCGGCGCCGGGCGGCTGACGAGTGCGCTGGCCAGGCATTTCTCGGAGGTGGTCGGCGTGGACATCTCCGAGCCCATGCTCCAGCAGGCACGCCGACTCGACCGCAGCGGCGGCCGGGTGCGCTTCGTGCACAGAACGGCGCCCGACCTCGCCTGCTTCGACGACGAGAGTTTCGACCTGGTTTACACGGACCGGGTCCTGCAACATCTTCCACCCGAGCTGGCCCGTGACTATCTTCGCGAACTTCTCCGGGTCGCCAGGCCCGGCGGAGCGGTGGTCGTGGGCATTCCCGACCGGGCGAAAAATCCGCTGGTGGGGCTGGCCGCGCGGGTGATTCCCCAATCACTTCTGCGCCTCATTCAGCGAATGGTGCTCCGCTATCCCGCTCCCATGCGGATGCACCCGATTCCGCGGCACGAGGTCGAGACCATCGCGGCCGCCGGCGGAGGCTTGCTGCGCGGCACCAAGGAGTACGGCAGAGACCCCATCTGGCGGCACGTCCGGCACGTCATCCTGATGGGCGACCCGGTACGGACACCGCCCGCGGCCTCCCCCTCTTCCTTCCCGGCGGCTTGACGCCTGACGTGGCGCCACACGAGGGGCGGTCAGGCCGCTTCGGCGCTGAGGGTCTGGGCCACGGGCCGCCGGGCCGCCAGGCGTGCGGGCAGGGCGGTGAGTGCCATCGTCGCCAGGAGAGTCGCGAGGGCGGCCCCGAGCAGCCAGGGGAAGGGGGCCTCCACCGCGTTCCTGGCGGCGAAGAGCGAGAGCAGGCCGACGCCGAGAGGGATGCCGAGCACGGCACCGGGCAGACTGGGCAGGAGCTGGGCGGTGGACAGCCCTGCGGCGATCTGCCCGGGGGTGGCGCCGAGCGTGCGCGCGATGGCCATGTTCGCCCTGGCCTCGATGGCGGTGGTCCAGGTGAACGTGAGGGTGTTCACGACGGCGAGGGCGATCAGCAGGATGGTGACGGCGAGCATCACCTGGCGGCCGTGCTCGACCATCAGGTTGGGCAGAACGGAGGAGCCGTTCAGGCCGTAGCCCCTGACCGGCTGGGCGTGGAGGGTCAGCAGGGCGACGATCGCGATCACTGTGGTGGCGGTGGAGCACGCCTGCAGCACGGCGCGGCCCGGACGGCGGGCGGTCAGCCGCAGCCCGAGCAGCAGCGGGGTGGGCAGCAGCGCGGACAGCGCGGTGAGCCAGGGGCGGTGACGGGGCTGGTGCGCGGTGGCGGACAGCGCCGTGACGGTCGCCGTACGCATGGCCCGCAGCGTGGGACGCAGCGTCGACAGCACCGCCACCGCCACCGCGAGTACGGTCGTCGTGATGACGGTGGCGCCGCCGGGCCCGGCCACGTCGCCGATCCGGCTGGCGGTGGGGCTGGCGATAACGGGCACGGTCAGGCGGGCGATCACCAGCCCCAGCGCGTCGCCGGCCAGCGCCAGCGCCAGATACTCGGTGAGCAGGACGGCGGCGATCAGCCCCGGGGCGGCACCGACGGCCTTGAGCAGCCCCGCCCGGCGCGTCTGTTCGACGGCCCGTCCCGCGGCCAGCGCCGCCACCCCGGTGATGGCCAGGAAGCTGAGCAGCCAGCTTCCGACGACCAGGATCGGCTGGCTGTTCCTGAGGATGACCAGGTCCTGCTGTGCTCTGAACTGCCAGGAGTGGAAGTTCGCCCTGGCGGCCGAGAGGTGGTGGGCGTCGATGAACGCCTCGGTCGCGGCGGGGTCGCGCAGCCTGAGGTCCATGGCCAGGGTCACCGGGAGGTCTTGGGACGACGCCAGTCTCCTGGCATCCGATCGGGTCATCCAGGCCAGGCCGGTGTAGTCGCTGGGGCCACCGCCCGGGCCGATCTGCGATGCCCAGGGGTAGATGGAGGTGGCCGCGGTGACGGCGATCCCGACGACGGGGTACGCGCGGCCGGCGATGGTGACGCGGTCGCCGACGCCGACGCCCAGCGCGGTGGCGAAGCCGCGTTCGAGGACCGTGCCGCCGGAGCGTACCCACTGACCCGAGGTCACCAGCGGGCGGTTGACCGCGCCGGGCTTCTCGGCGAAGCCGTGCACCACCACGGGCGACGCGGTGGACTCGCGCGTGGTGAGGCCGGCGTAGACGATGCGATAGGGGCCATGGTGGGCGACCACCTCGGGGTCGTCCGCCAGCGAGGCCAGGGCCGAGGTCACGGCGGGGCCCGTGTCGCCGGAAAGCGCCACCAGGTCCGGCCCGGCGGTGGCCGCGCGGGTCTGCTCGTACAGCGCGTCGCTCGCGCCGCTCAGGGACAGGCCCAGGGCCATCGTGGCGGTGGCCACGGTGACCGCGAGCAGCAGCATCGCGGCCTGGGCGCGGTGCCGGCGCACGTCGGCCAGCACCAGGCGCACGACGAGCACGATGGAGCCCATGACGTTCAGCCCTCCAGCCCGATCAGCCCGCCGAGCCCGCGCGGGTGGGAGCCGGCCAGCCGGGTGTCGTCGACGAACATCCCGTCACGCATCGAGATCAGCCGGTCCGCGGTGGCCGCGACCCGCTCGTCGTGCGTGACGATCACGAGGGTGTGCCCCGCGCCGCGCAGGTCCTCGAAGATCCTCAGCACCTCGCGGGTCGCCGCGGTGTCGAGGTTGCCGGTCGGCTCGTCGGCCAGGACGACCAGCGGGTCGTTGGCCAGGGCGCGGGCGATGGCGATCCGCTGGCGCTGCCCGCCGGACAGTTGCGAGGGCAGGTGCCGGGCGCGGCCGGCGAGCCCGACCCGGTCCAGCAGCAGGCTCGCGCGCCGCCTGGCCTCGCGCCGCGAGCGTCCGGCCAGCAGCGCGGGCAGCTCCACGTTCTCGGCCGCCGACAGCTCGTCCATGAGGTGGAACGCCTGGAAGACGAACCCCACCGACCGGCGCCGCAGGCGTGCCAGAGCCCGCTCGCTCAGGGTGTCGACGCGCCGCCCGGCCAGCCAGATCTCCCCGTCGGTCGGCCGCTCCAGGCCGCCCAGCAGGTGGAGCAGGGTTGACTTCCCGCAGCCGCTGGGCCCCGTGACCGCCAGCGTCTGCCCCTCGGGCACCTCCAGGTCGACGTCGTCGACCGCGCGGACCCGGCTCTGCCCCTGACCGTGGTGCTTCACCAGGCCGCGGACCCGGACCACGTCACGTACCACGTTCACTCGTCATCAGCTCTCTCTGCGGCGTCGGACCAGGCCCGTTCGCAGGCCGCCAGCCAGCGCAGGTCCGCCTGCAGGCGCAGCACGACCCCTTCCAGCAGCAGGCCGGCGGCCGACCGCGCCGGTTCGGCCAGCACCGCGCGCTGCGCCTCACGCAGGCGGCGCAGCAGCTCACGGCGCTGGGCCGCCACCAGCTCGACCGGGTCGGCGAGCCGGGCCGCGGCGGCGGCGACGAGCTTGAGATGGAACTCCGCCAGGTCCGGTTTCGGCCAGCCCACCTCGGCCAGCCAGGCGGCCACCCGCTGCTGCCCGGCCGGCGTCAGCGCGTAGACCTTGCGCTCGGGCCGTTCGGGCAGGCCGTCGGCCCGCTCGCAGACGACGAGCCCGGCCTTCTCCAGCCGGGCCAGGGTCACGTAGATCTGACCGGGGTTCATCGACTCGCCCAGCGGGCCAAGGCTCTGGCGCAGCCGGGCGCGTAGGTGGTACCCGTGTGACGGCTCTTTGGCGAGCATCGCCAGTACTGCGTCCTGCACTTCCATCCCCCCTAACGGCTAGCTAATAGTTAGCGGTTAGCTGTGGTGGATGTCAAAACAGCGGCTCGCTCCCGCGGGGGAGTTCGCGGATCCCTCTCACCGGCGATGTCCGCCACCCGTTCCCAGGAGCAGGATCTCCCTCCATGAACTCCCGCTTCGCCTACATCGCCGCACCCCTGCTCGTGTTCGCCTACGGCGTCCTGCGCATCATCGACGGGCTCGACGGCAGTCGCGGCCCCGGCTTCGCCTGGACCGCGGGTCACCTCGCCTTCATGGCGGCACTCGTCCTGTTCGCCCAGATCTTCTGGCGGCTGCGCGCCATGGCCGGGCGGGACGCGCTGTCCACCGTGAGCGCCGTGGCCGGCACCGTCGGCGTCGCGACGCTGCTCGCGCAGTTCGGGATCGACGTCGTGGTCGGGTTCCTGGCCGCCGACCACGAGGGCATGGGCGTGCTGTTCGACAGCGTCCAGAGCGTGCCCGGCGTCTCGATCGTCGTCTACAGCGGCGGGCCGGTCCTGTTCTCCCTGGGGCTGCCCGCTCTGATGGTGCAGCTCGCCGTGCGGCGCCGGGTCAAGGCGTGGATGCCCGTGCTGGTGCTGCTCGACGTGACCCTGCCGTTCGTCGACAAGGACCTCATCCCGCTCGGCGCGCTCTTCCTGCTGATCTCGTTCGTCTCGCTCGCCCGTCAGGCTCCCGTCGGACGCCACGCCGTCGCCGTCTCGTGACACCACGGGGAAAAATGGGCTTTATGTCCGAGTCCAGGTATGTCATGCGCTTCCGCCGCTGGTCGGCCACGTTGCCGCCGATGCTGGTGGACGCCGCCCTCGCGGCGCTGGTGCTGGGCGTGCAACTGTGGCCGTTGCTCGCCACCCACAGCCTGTCGGGGCGGCCGTGGCACTGGTGGGGATACGTCGCCGTGATCGCCGCCTCGGTGCCGTTGGTCTGGCGGCGCCGCGCACCCGTGACCGTCCTGGTCTGTACGCTGCTCGCCACCGCCTCGTACGACGTCGTGGACGACGTGGCCCGCCAGCCCATCTGGTACGGCAGCCTGGCGGCCTTCTACACCGTGGCCGCCACCCGCACCCGGTGGGTCCGCTGGTCGATGTTCGCCGTCACGATCGCCGGCGGCCTGATCGTCGTCGGCTCGTCCGAGACCGCGCTGCGCGGCATCGTGCTGTTCGTCGCCGCCTACGCCATCGGCCGCGCCGCCGCCTCCTCCCGCGCCCAGGCCGCGGCACTGGAGGAGCGCGCCGCCCGGCTCACCCGCGAGCGCGAGATCGAGGCCGAACGCGCCGCCGAGCGCGAGCGGGCCAGGATCGCCCGCGACATGCACGACATCCTGGCCCACGCGGTCAGCGTCATGGTCGTGCAGGCCGAGGCCGGCCCCGTGGCCGTCACCGCGAACCCGGCCCGCGCGGTCGCCGCCTTCGACGCCATCGCCACCGCCGGCCGCGACGCCATGGACCAGCTCCGCCGCCTGCTGAACGTCCTCAAGGAGGAAGAAGGCCCCCGCGGCCCCCAGCCCACCATCGGCGCGCTGCCCTCCCTGGCCGAGCAGGTCGGGACCACCGGACTCCACGTGACATACTCCACCACGGGCGAGCCCCGGCCGCTGTCGCCCGACACCGAGGTGGCCGCGTACCGGATCGTTCAGGAAGCCCTCACCAACATCGTCAAGCACGCGGACGCCACCCGCGCCGACGTCGCCCTCACCTGGCAGGACCACGCACTCATGATCGACATCACCGACGACGGCCACGGACGCGACCCGGCGCTCCCCTCGGGCGGCCACGGCCTGATCGGCATCCGCGAACGCGCCGCCGCGTGCGGCGGCAGCGCGGTCGCGGGCCCGCGCGAGGGCGCGCCCGGCTTCCTGGTGCGGGTCCGGCTCCCGCGGGCCGCCTCATGAGCATCCGCGTCGTGGTGGCCGACGACCAGGAGCTGGTACGCGCCGGGTTCGGCATGATCCTCGACGCCCAGCCGGACATCGAGGTCGTCGCCGAGGCGGGCGACGGGGCACAGGCGATCGCCGCCGTCCGCGCGCACCGGCCCGACCTGCTCCTGCTCGACATCCGCATGCCCATCATGGACGGCATCGAGGCCGCCCGCGTCATCTGCGCCGACGGCGACTGCCGCGTCCTCATGCTGACCACGTTCGACCTGGACGACTACGTCTACGACGCGCTGCGCGCGGGCGCGAGCGGCTTCCTGCTCAAGGACGTCCGCCGTGACGACCTCGTCCACGCCGTACGCGTCGTCGCGGCCGGCGAGTCGCTGCTGGCCCCGTCCATCACCACGAAACTGATCGCCGACTTCACCTCCAGGGCCGCGCCCCCGCCCGCAGTGCCGTCCTCTGGGCCGTCCTCCGGGCGGCTGTCGGTGCTGACCGGACGCGAGCGGGAGACGCTGTGGATGATCGCCCGAGGGCTGTCCAACGCCGAGATCGCGCGGGAGATGGTGGTCAGCGAGCACACCGTGAAGACCCACGTCAGCAACGTGCTCACCAAACTGGGGCTGCGCGACCGGGTGCAGGCGGTGATCGCCGCGTACGAGACGGGGCTCATCACGCCCGGTGCCGCGACCGGCCCATGACCCTGACCGGCTGACCGGGGGCCGGCGACAGTGACGGGAATCACCGTCGCCGGCGCCCCAACGCTGTCACAAGCCCCGGCCCGATCCCGTCTTCGTGGGTGAGGGAAGGTTAGGGGGCTCAAATGCGTTCGTCGCCGGCCAAGCGCCGCTCGTTCCAGTTCTCCCATTGGTCGTTCATGTTCGCGGAGATCGCCGTCTGGTCGTTCGTCGTGCTGGCGGTGACCGGGGCGGTGCTGATGGTGTTCTACGACCCCGGCATGTCCCAGGTGACGTATGACGGCTCGTACGGTCCGCTGCGCGGGCTCTTCGTCAGCGCGGCCTTCGACTCGACCATGCACCTGAGCCTGGAGGTGCGCGGCGGGCTGCTCGTCCGCCAGGTCCACCACTGGGCGGCGCTCGTCTTCGTGGCGGCCGTCGTGCTGCAGTTGCTGCGCATGTTCCTCACCGGGGCGTTCCGCCGCCCGCGTACCGGGCAGTGGCTGATCTGGGTGACGCTGCTCGCGCTGGGCATGGTGGCGGGCGAGACCGGCAACGTCCTGCCCGACGACCTGCTGTCGGGCGGGAGCATGTGGCTGATCATGTCGGTCGCGCAGTCCGTCCCCGTGGTAGGCGGCTGGGCGGTGTCGCTGCTGTTCGGCCCGGAGTTCCCCGGCGACAGGGTCGTCCCGGTCATGTACGGCGGGCACCTGCTGGTCTCGGCCGTCCTGGCCGCGCTGCTGATCACCCGCGAGCTGCTGGTGCGACGGCACGGCCACTCCCGGTTCGTCGCCTCGCTGCCGGCGCGGCGCGGCGCGCGCCCGCTGATGGCGGCCACGACGGTCGGCCTGCTGATCATCCTCGGGTTCGGGTTCCAGATCGCCCCCATCTGGCTGTACGGCCCCGCCAGGCCGTCGCAGATCTCGGCCGGCTCGGTGCCCGACTGGTACATGGGGTTCCTCGACGGGGCCCTGCGGATCATGCCCGGGTGGGAGCTGTCCCTCGGTGACTACACGCTCAGCCTCGCGGTCCTCGTCCCCACGCTGGTGGTCCCCGGGGTGTTCTTCACGGCCCTGGCCGCGTACCCGATGGCCGAGCGTCTCGTCCTCGCGCGCCGCGGTCGCCGCGACGCGCTCGGCCGTCCCAAGGCCACGAGCCGCGTGGCCAGGGAGAGGCGCGCGCACGACCTGCTCGACCGGCCACGGGACACGCCGGTGAAGACGGCTCTCGCGGTCGCCGGCGTCACGTTCTACGGCCTGATGTGGGCGGCCGCGGCCAACGACCACATCGCCCACCAGTTCCACCTCACCGTCGAGGCCGTGACGATCTTCTTCAGGTTCGCCGTGGTCATCGGCCCCGTCATCGCCTTCGTCGTCGCCCGGTGGATCTGCCTCGCACTCCAGCACTCGGACCGCCACGTGGCCGAGCACGGAGTGGAGACGGGAATCATCACGCGCTCCCCGGACGGCGGATTCCACGAACGGCTGGCGCCCGCACCGCAGGAGCACAGGGAGCCGGCGATCACCTCGGGGAGATGACGGGACGGCGGAGGCGGCCGGACGACGGCACGGCCACCTCCGCCCTGGTCACGGGGTCGTGATCAACGGGTGCGCAGCGATTCGAGGCGGTCGGAGTCGCACTTGCGGGGCGCGTTCACCGGGTTGCAGCGCGCGGTGCCGCCGTCGGGCAGCTCGGCGACGTAGTCACTGCCGTTGCGGGCGGCCAGCCCGACCACGGGGAAGTCGGTGCTGATCACCTGGGCGCCGCTGGTCAGGGAGGCGGTCAGCCGGGAGGTGTCCCCTGAGCGGGCCTCGGTGAACGGCACGTCGGAGCGGGTCCGGACGAAGTAGCCCTTGCGCACCATGTCCTGGATGACCGCGGTGTTGGTCCCGGCGGGCTCGTTCCAGCCGACGAAGGCGGCGTCCTGCCTGCCTGGCCGCGAGTTGACGAACAGGACGCGGCCCTCGAGGTTCGGCCGGTCCTGGAGGTAGGGCCCCTGCACGGCGGGGTCCTGGTTGTCCATCAGGAACAGCACCTTGCCGCGGGCGGAGTCGAGGGTGGGCCAGCCGTGCTTGAGCACGGACTGTTCGAGCGTCAGGCCGTTCTTGCGGACGTCGTCGGGGGTGATCAGGTCGTTGTCGGAGAACACCGACCGGATCTCGGCGTCGAGCTGGTCCAGCAGGGTGGTGTCCCACTTGGGGCTCTTGGCCCCGCCCGCCGCCTCCTTCTTCGGGTCGGTCGTCTTCAGCTCCAGCAGGATCGGGATCGGCACGTGGCCGGCGTTGGCGGTGGACCAGTCACGTACCTGTCGCAGGCAGGTGACCAGCGTCGCGCAGGAGGTGCCGTAGTCGTGGTCGGCCCAGTGCAGCACCTTCATGCCCGGCGTGGCCATGGCGGGGTCGGTGATGGGGCCGAGGCCCGCGTCGCGGCGTACCAGGGGGGCGGAGTACAGGCCGCCCTGGGGGTCGGGGAAGACGTCCAGCTCGATGCCGCGTACCTGCTGGCGGGAGAACTGCAGGGGCAGGGAGGCGTGGGAGTAGGCGAGGTTCCACCAGTTCGCGTCCGTCTTGCGCTGGACGTCCTTCTCGGCGTCGGTGAGCTCGCGGTGGTAGCTGTTGTGCGTGGCGATCACCTGGATCTGGTTCATCCGCACGTCGTTGCGCGCGGACTTGTCCGCCGCGCTCGCGCCGGAGGACGGAAGGGTGAGGAAGGCGCTCGCCGTGAGCAGCGCGGCGGCGCCGAAGGCGATCCGGAACGAACGGGATGGCACGAGGTGACTCCAGGGGTGTGACGTCGATCTGCCAGGAGAGCCTGGCCACTCCAGTGATCATTCAGGTTAAGGAACTTTGCGGTTCTTCATGAATTTCCGGCAAATCGCCCATATACCTGCAGAGGGCGCAGAAACCGTTTCCAGTAGTGGCTGCTGCGGGCGCGGGCCTTTGATCTCTGGTCGATGCCGTGTGGGCGCGTCGGTGGTGTGACCACACCGGTTCGGCTGTGCCGCGTCATGTCGCAGAAGGTTCGCGATCAGGTCACGAAGGCGGCCAAGTGGCCTCGCGTTGGCTAGCCTCACCGGCATGGCTCTCGCCTCGATTCCCAGCCCTCCCGAAGGGGTCTGGCATCTCGGATTCATCCCGATCCGCGCCTACGCATTGTGCTTCATCATCGCGATCGGCTTCGGCATCTGGCTGAGCGAGCGCCGCTGGCGCGCCCGCGGCGGCGAGAAGGGCGCGATCGGCGACATCGCGGTTCCCGCCGTGATCTTCGGCCTGATCGGGGCGCGCCTCTACCACGTCATCACCGACTGGCAGACCTACTTCGGCCCGCGCGCGATCAAGGAGCCCTACCGGGCGCTGTTCATTTGGGAAGGCGGGCTCAGCATCTGGGGCGCGGTCGCCCTGGGAGGCGTGGGCGTGTGGCTGGCCTGCCGCCGCCGAGGGCTGCCCCTGGGCGCCGTGGCCGACACGGTCGCGCCCGGCATCGCGTTCGGGCAGGCGATCGCCCGCTGGGGCAACTGGTTCAACCAGGAGCTGTACGGCAGCCCGACCACGTTGCCGTGGGGCCTGGGGATCGACCAGGCGCACGGCGGCGAGCCGGGCGTGCTCTACCACCCGACGTTCCTGTACGAGTCGCTATGGAACGCGGCGCTCGGTTTCGGACTGATCCTGGCCGGCAGGCGGTTCACCACGCTGCGCCACGGCCGCCTGTTCGCCCTCTACGTCGCCGGCTACACGTTCGGCCGATTCTGGATCGAAGGGCTGCGGATCGACCCGGTCGGCGGGGTGGACCACGCGGTGACGCTCCTGGGGCTGCGGATCAACCAGTGGACCTCGATCGTGCTGTTCGTCGGCGCGCTGGTCTACCTCTGGGTGACGCGTAACAAGAACACCGAACAGATCGTGGTGCCGCCCTCACCACACAAGGCCCCGCGCGAGGAGAACGGCAGGCAGGTCTCCAATCCGAGCGAGAGCACCTGACGCGACCCGGTCATTCTCGCCGTCGCGGGGCATCGTGGACGCCAACGTCGGCAAGGACGTCATCAGCCGGCCGGTCATCGAGGCCGCCGAGGAGACTTCGCCCTCGACCGTCCTCAATCGATGATCGCGGTAACCTCGGCCTCAACGAGGATGCCAGGCTCGAAGAGGATGTCGACCCCGATCAGCGCGGCCGGCGGCGTGGCGATGTCGAACTCGCGGGCCGCCTGTTCGATGCCCGCGTTGAAGGCGTCGTACATTTCTCTCTTCCAGCCTGCGGCGTACCACGTGAAGCGGACGACGTCGTGGAACGTCGCTCCTGCCGCATTGAGCGCCTTGGAGACGTTGCGGTAGACCTGGGCGACCTGTCCGGCGAGGTCGCCGGGTGCCACAAGCTCGCCGTTCTCGTCCCAGGCGACCTGTCCCGCGATGTGGACCTGCCTGCTACCCGTCGCCACCGCGACGTGGTGGTAGATCGGGACTCGGACATGCCCGTCAGGGTTGATGAGTGAAACAGCCATGAGGTCTCCCATCGGCCTTTCTTCCGGTCGGGTGAGCACACAGGCGACGCCCGTGAGCCCAAGTCCGCCGAATACGACGTATGTGCTCTCTTGTGGTTACTCAGAAACCATAGGAGAGTGTGGACTGACGTGGAAGAACGCACTTTTCAGTGACTGGGGAACCAGATGGTGACCAAGCAGTTCAACGGCTCGGCCGACGAAGCGGATCTGAGGCGCGCGGACTCCCTGGCACGGGAGATCTTCTCGGATGTCGCCAACAAGTGGGCGTTGCTGATCATCGAGGCGCTCGGTGAGCGCACCCTGCGCTTCAGCGAGCTGCGGGACGAGGTCGAGGGCATAAGCCACAAGATGCTCACTCAGAATCTGCGCATGCTGGAGCGCAACGGCCTGGCTGAGCGAAAGGTGCACCCGACCGTGCCGCCACGGGTCGAGTACACCCTCACCGAGCCGGGCCAGGCCCTGCGCGCAACGGTCGATCTGATCTGCGGCTGGACCCACCAGTACTTCGGCCACATCGAAGCCGCCCGCCGCAGTTTCCACACGCTAGGAGGCGCCGCCCCGCTCCTTTGACCTGGCCGCCTGGACGCCTGCCTGGAAGCGGGTACGCGCGCCGAGCCGGGCCATCAGTCCGGCGATCCGCCGCTCGGCCGTTCGGGAGCTGACGCCGAGCTGGCGGGCGATGGCCTCGTCGGTGAGGCCGGACAGCAGCAGCGCGACCAGCCGGGCGTCGTCCCTGGGCGGATCGTGGTCCGACGGGGCCAGGCCGCCCAGCGGCAGCGCCCGCTGCCACAGCCCCTCGAACAGCCGGATCAACGCCTCCAGCAGCCCCGAGGGGTGGATGACCAGCGCCGCGGGCGCGTCCGGTGGCTCGTGCCTGAGCAGGAGCAGCGCCAGCCGGTCGTCCACGACGTACGACTTCATCGGCAGGGCGGGCAGCACCCGGGCCTGCTGGCCGGCCTCGACCATCGCCTCGATCCGCCACAGCGCGCCCGCGCGGGCCACGAAGTCCCGTTCGTAGATCATGCGGCTGGTGACGCCGCGTTCGAGCAGCTCCCGCTGGGCGGTCACGCTGCCGAGCGGGTCGAAATAGGGCGGCTTGGACAGGCAGCGGAGCTGTTGCCTGGCCGCCCGCTGGATCTGGGCGTGCCGCTGCTCGACCGCCCGCCGCCCGGTGACGACCTCGACGACGACCGGGGGAGTTCGCTTCCTGGCGCGTTCCTGGAACACCTCCTCCAGCTCGCGGGCCCGTTCGCGGACCAGCAGCAGATCGCGTTCGGCGGCGAGCAGGAGGACGTCGAGCGCGACCTCCGGGGCGACCGCGGCGTAGCGGGCCGGTGGGCCGGGAGAGCTGCTGAGCAGCCCTCTGGCCTCCAGCGCGGCCAGCAGGGGCACGAGGTCGGCGCGCGGCCAGGCCGCGAAGAGCTGGTCCAGGGTGGCGGGGGAGTGGTCGACCAGCAGCTCGTACAGCGCCTCCTCGTCCGGGCCGAACCCGAGCGCCGAGAGGGAGGTCACGACTGCGCACCACGAGCGGTGGGCGGCGGGCAGGGTGTCATGGCTCGTCCAGCCAGCCGCGGAGGACCGCCTGGTAACCGGCTTGGAAGCGGGTCTGCGCGTCCAGCCGGAGCATCATCGCGCGGACGTGGCGGCGTACCGTACGGTCGCTCCAGCCGAGGTGCGCGGCGATCGCCGGGTCGGTCAGCCCGGCGGCGAGCAACGGCAGCAGGTCGCGCCGCGCGTCGGCCGGGCCGGTCGCCTCGGCCAGGCGTCCGTGTCTGACCTGCAGCGGCACGGCCCGCTCCCAGCACATCTCGAACAGCGCGGCCAGCGCGTCGAGCAGCGTCGAGTCGTGCACCACCAGCGCGGACTCCACGTCGTGCCCGTCGTGCCGCAACGGCATGATCGCCATCGGGTGGTCGTTGAGCGCCAGCTTGACCGGTACGTCGCCGACGCGGGCCTGCTCGCCGGCCGCCACGTAGCGGGTGATGAGCGACTGGGTGCCCGGCACCTCCATGGCCCGCCTGTCGTACAGCGCCCGATACTCGACGCCCCGCTCCAGCAGCTCGAACTCCACCGCGTTCCCGCCCACCGGCGTCGCGTACGGCGGCGCGTCCAGGACGCGGATCAGCCGCCGGGCGCTCTCCTGGAGCCGTTGGAAGGCGCGGCTGACCGCGTCCTTGCCCACCACCACCTCCACCAGGTCGGTGGAGTCCTGGCCGGGCGCGGCGCCGTGGAAGCGGGCCCCGAGCTGGGCGGCGCGGTGGCGGGCCGCGGCCAGCTCTCTGGTGCGGGCCCGGATCAGCGCGTCGAGCCCCGTCTCCGGGGAGACGGCCACGTAGCGCGGCGGGTCGTCCGGCAGGCGGGTGATCAGCCCGAGCTGCTCCAGCCTGGCGGCCGTGGGCGCGGCGTGGCCCAGCTCGCCGAGCGTGGCGGGGGAGCGCTCGACCAGCGCCTCGTACAGAGCCTGTTCGGCGTGCGAGAGCCCGATGATCTCCAGCACGATCCCAGCATGTCCTATTTCCGTAGGTGGCGGAAAGAGGACGCAGTCCGATCTTTCGCGGATTTACGGTGATCTGTCATGGTTCGTCAGGGACACGATGATCTCTGAGGAGACCCATGATCCGCCGGTCGCTCGTCGCCTTTGGCCTGCTGTTCTCCACCGGAATGGCCACTCCTGCCGTCCCTCCCGCGGCGCCGCCCCCGGTGGCCGGCGTCGAGGGCGAGCAGTCGAAGAAGATCACTCTGATCACCGGCGACGTCGTGACCTACGGCACCGGCACTGACGGGAGCCCGCAGGCGACCGTCGACCCGGCCGAGCGGCCGGGCGGGGCGCCGGTCTTCTTCCTGTCCGTACGCGAGCGCGACTCCTACTACGTGTACCCAGCCGACGCCATGGACCTCGTCTCGTCCGGACGCCTGGACCGCGGCCTGTTCGACGTGGCCTACCTGGCGGGCAACGGGTACGCCGACGCGGAGAGCGCCACCCTGCCGCTGATCGTCCAGCACGGGCAGGTCGCGGGGGCGCGCACCCTGGCCAGCATCGACGGCGCGGCCGTGAAGGTGGACAAGAGGACCGCCACCCGGTTCTGGTCCGGGATCGGCACGGCGGCCAAGGCCGGGCCGACCAAGATCTGGCTCGACCGCAAGGTCCAGGTCTCGCTCGACCGCAGCGTCGAGCAGATCGGCGCGCCGCGCGCGTGGGCGGCCGGGCTGAAGGGTGCGGGCGTCAAGGTGGCCGTGCTCGACACCGGCGTCGACAGCACGCACCCCGACCTGGCCGGCCGGATCGCGGCGGCGGAGAACTTCAGCTCGGAGTCGAGCGCGCGCGACGGCCACGGCCACGGCACGCACGTCGCCTCCATCATCGCGGGCGGCGGTGACAGGTACACGGGGGTCGCGCCCGAGTCCTCGCTGCTGGTGGGCAAGGTGCTCAACAACCGCGGCAGCGGCCTGGAGTCCGACATCATCGCCGGCATGCAGTGGGCGGTCTCCCAGCGGGCCCGCGTGATCAACCTGAGCCTGGGCGCCTGCTGCCCCGGCCCCGGCAACCCGATCGACCAGGCGGTCGACAAGCTCTCGGCGGAGTCGGGCGCGCTGTTCGTGGTCGCCGCGGGCAACGACGGCGAGAACCGCATGATCGGCTCGCCGGGCACGGCCGCGTCGGCGCTGACGGTCGCCGCGGTGGACCGCTCGGACGCGCTCGCGTCGTTCTCCAGCAGAGGTCCCACCGCGATCGACTACGGGCTCAAGCCCGACCTCAGCGCCCCTGGCGTGGACATCGTCGCCGCCCGCGCGGACGGCACGTCCATGGGCACCCCGGCCGAGGACGGCTACACCACCGCCTCCGGCACGTCGATGGCCACCCCCCACGTCGCCGGCGCCGCCGCGCTGCTCGCCCAGCAGCACCCCGACTGGACGAACACCCAGCTCAAGGCCGCGCTCACCAGCAGCGTCCACGGCGACGGCCAGGGCGCCTACGAACAGGGCGCGGGCCGGGTCGACGTGGCACGCGCCGTCACGCAACAGGTACGTGCGTCGGGCAACATCGACTTCGGCTTCCTGGCCTCGCCGCAGAACGGCCCGGTCACCAAGACCCTCACCTACGCCAACGACGGCGACCAGCCGGTGACCCTCACCCTGCGCACCGGCGTCTCGGCGCACCGGGGCGGCCCGCTGCCGGAGCGTACGCTCTCCCTCGACCGCGACACGGTCACCGTCCCCGCGCACGGCACCGCCCCGGTCGCCGTCACGTTCACGCCCGCGAGCCCCGACACCTGGTACGAGGGCTTCGTCCGCGCCACGGACGCCGCCGGCGAGATCCAGGTGAGCACGGCGGTCGGGGCGTTCGTCGAGCCCAGGAAGGTCACCGTGCGGACCCGGCTGGTGCTGCCCGACGGCGCGAGCGCCCCGACGGAGATCCCGTGGATGCTGATGCGCACCGACGACCGGGACGACCTCCAGTACGCCTACTACCCCGCCTCCGGCGCCGAGACCGAGACCGAGGTCTACCCCGGCACCTACCACGTGGCCACCGCGCTGGCCTGGCGCGGCGCGGACGGCGAGTGGGTCCAGTCGCTGCCCGCCGAGCCGCAGCTCGACGTCACCGAGGACACCACGGTCACGTTCGACCTGCGCAAGGCGCGCAAGGTGTCCGTACGCACGCCGCGCGACTCCGAGACGTACGCCTCGCACTACGCCTACCGGCGCACCGCCGCCAACGGCGTCGCCTCCGTGGACGTGAACGCGCTCTACCCGCAGTACGGGCTGCACAACTACGTGCTGCTGCCCACCCGCGAGGTCACCCAGGGGACGTTCACCCTCGCCGGACGCTTCCAGCTCGGCGCCCCCGCCATCACCATGGAGGTGCCCGGCGGGCCCGAGCTGATGCCGCGCTACCAGAACGTGGACCCGCAGACCCCCAAACTCGACGGCCGCAGCACGCTCCAGGTGGTCAACGCGGGCACGGGCGCCGACCTCACCGGCCTGGACGCGCGCGGCAGGCTCGTCCTGCTCGACCTGTCGGACCTCTGCCCCACGATGACCTGCTCCGGCAACGCCCTCGACCGGGTCAAGGCCGCCCAGCAGGCCGGCGCCGTGGGAGTGCTCGGGTACGGGGCCGTCAACCGGGCCTTCCTCGACCCGGGGGCGAGCTGGCCCACGTACCCCGTCCCGACCATGAGCCTGACCGCGAAGCAGGGCCGGGCGCTGGCCGCGCTCGCCGGGCGTCGCCCGGTGACGGTCAGGGCGGAGGGCACGCCGACCACGCCGTACCTGTACTCGCTGGCGTTCCCCGAGCGCGGCCGGGTCCCCGCCGACCTCGGATACGCGGTCGGCACGCGGGACCTGCAGCGGATCGAGGACCGGTTCCACTCCGACCGACCCGGCCAGGTGGGGCTGAGCACGTCGGTCACCCTGCTGACCCACCCGGGCAAGTACGCCGGGCCCTGGTCGCTCGACCACGCCCGGCGCGCGCAGACGGCCATGACCGAGTACGTCGGCCCGGTCTCCCCGGACGTCGTGTGGACCCGCGCGACCACGATGACCTACGACGAGGGCGCCGACTACTACAGCCGGCGCGCGCTGGCCGCGACCGCCATGGACGTCTTCGCCTCCGCCGGCTCGCGTACCGAGGCGTGGGGGAGCCAGCCCCGCGTGCCGGGCAACCTCGTCGTCTCCGGGGCGGTGCTCGACGCCGGCACCGCGCAGTGCTTCCCGTGCCGGACCGACGACCTCTTCGTGGCCGCCCTCCCGATCATGGGGCCGGTCCCCGCCCATCAGGAGGCGTTCGCGTACAACGCGAACTTCCAGAGCGACGTGCACGGTGGCAGGGACGAGTTGCGCCTCTACCGCGACGGCCAGGAGGTCCCGCTCACCGAGGCCCAGGCGGTGCTCGGCATCTTCGCGGTCACCGTGCCGACCTTCGTCCTGCCGGAGCAGGACGCGGAGTACCGGCTCACCGACCGCTTCCGCACCCCGAACCCGTCGCAGTTGTACGCCAGGGACGTCGAGAGCACGTGGACGTTCCGCTCGAAGCGGCCGACCGGCGGCATCACGACGCCGGACGAGGGGCTCTGCCTGGCGTGGTTCGTCACCGGCAAGGCCGCGCCGTGCGAGCCGGCCAGGCGGCTCAACCTCCGCTACGACGTGCCCCTCGACCTGGACAACCGGGTCAAGGCCGGCACGCCGCACCGGATCACCGTCACCGGCTACCACGGCTCGCTGGGCGTGGCGGACGCGAAGGTCACCGACCTCAAGCTCGCGGTCACCTTCGACGACGGCGCCCACTGGACGCCGGTCCGCACCTCGGGCTCCGGGCAGGCCACCATCACCCCGCCCGCACTGAGCCGGACGACGGGCGCCGTGGGCATCAGGGTCCAGGCCACCGACAGCGAGGGGAACAGCGTCGACCAGACCGTCCACCGCGCGTACGGCCTGAAGTGACAGGGTCGCCACCTACCGCTCGGCGCGGTCGTAGGCGTCGCGGGCGGCGGCGATCGCCGTACGGTGCCGCTCCGCCCACGAGGTGAGCGAGGCCAGGGACTCGTACAGTTCGAGGGCGATGTCCGTGGCGGTGTACTCGACCTTGGGCGGCACCGTCGGATAGACCTTCCTGACGAGCAGGCCGTCGCGCTCCAGGTTGCGCAGGGTAAGCGTCAGCATGCGCCGGCTGATGCCCTTGATGCTCCGCTCCAGCTCCGTGAACCGCACCGGGCCGTGCGCGGTCGCGATCAGGATCCCGATGGCCCACTTGCCGCTGACCCGGTCGAGCACCTCGATGACCGTGCAGGCCGCCGTGTCGTGCGAGCCGCTGACCTGCACTGATACATCGGTGTTCCGCTGAACCATGAATGTGCCTTCTTCCGCTCGACCTCCATGGTCACAAATGATGGCCTCGGTAACAAGTCATCTACCTAGGAATGAAGGTGACCCATGGGCGAGACAGCCGTCCGGGCCGAGCGCCTGCGCTGGCCGGCACTGTACGTGCTCTGCGCGGGCACATTGATGATCGTGCTCGACGGGAGCATCGTCACCGTGGCGCTGCCCACGATCGGCTCGGCCCTGAGCTTCTCCCAGACCAGCCTGTCCTGGCTCGTCAACGCGTACATGATCGCGTTCGGTGGCCTGCTCCTGCTGTCAGGACGGCTCGGCGACCTCATCGGCCGCAAGCGCATGTTCCTGGCCGGCATCACGCTGTTCACCGCGGCCTCCCTGCTCTGCGGTCTGTCGGGAAGCCAGGAAGTGCTGATCGCCGGGAGGTTCCTCCAGGGCGTCGGCGGCGCCATGGCCAGCGCCGTGACCTTGGGCATGATCGTGACGATGTTCACCGAGCCGCGCGAACAGGCCAAGGCCATCGGCGTCTTCAGCTTCGTGGCCGCGGCGGGGGGCTCGATCGGCGTCATCGCCGGAGGAGTGCTCACCCAGGCCGTCGGCTGGTATTCGATCTTCTACATCAACGTCCCCATCGGGATCGTCATCGTGGCCCTGGCCGCCCGGCTGTTCCAGGCCGACCGCGGGCTCGGCTTCGGCGCGGGCGCCGACCTGCTGGGCGCGTTCCTGGTCACGTCGGGGTTGATGCTGCTGGTCTACACCATCAACCAGGCCGAGGTGCACGGCTGGGGCTCGGCCCACACGCTGGGCTTCGGCGCCGTGTCGATCGTGCTGCTCGCGGGGTTCGTGCTGCGGCAGGCGAAGGCGGCCGACCCGCTGCTGCCGCTGCGCCTCTTCCGGTCACGTCCCCTCTGGGGGGCCAACGTCGTCCAGATCCTGTTCGTGGCCGCCCTGTTCGGCTTCCAGTTCCTGCTGGCCCTGTACCTGCAGTCGGTCAACGGGTACACCGCCATCGAGACCGGCCTGGCGTACCTGCCCGGTCCCATCGTGATCGCGGTGATCTCGCTGGGCCTGGTGGCGCGGCTCATGACCCGCTTCGGCGGACGTAAGGTGCTGCTCGCCGGTCTGGTGTCCACCGCGGTCGCCCTCCTGCTGCTCGCCCGCCTTCCCGTGCACGCCGCCTACGCGGTGGACGTCCTCCCCGCCGTGATCCTGCTCGGGGTCGGCGGGGGCCTGGCGCTTCCGGCGGTCATCGGGCTGGCCATGTCGGGTGCCACGCCCGCCGACTCGGGCCTGGCCTCCGGGCTGCTCAACACCACCCAGCAGATCGGGGGCGCCGTCGGCGTCGCGGCCCTGGCCACCGTCGCAAGTTCGCACGCGCAGGGCGCGGGCTCCGGCGGCGACATCGCGACCGCGGTGGCTCTCACCGAGGGCTACCGTCTGGCCTTCAGCGTCGCGGCCGGGCTGCTCGTCGTGGCGTTCCTGCTCGCGGCCACCGTACTGTCGTCGCCCAGGCCGTCCGCGCCCGGGCGGCCCGAGGACGGGACGCCGTCGGACGCCGAGGGCGCCTCCGTTCCCGCGCAGTCGTAGGGACGCGCGGGACGGCCGCCGTGAGGGCGTGCTCAGTCGGCGACGAACCGGGCCCGGTCGCCCTGCTCGCGCTGGCGCCGTAGCTCGTAGGTGCCGGGGGCGATGCCGGTGAAGGCGTGTTCGGGGTGCGCGAGGTAGGCGGTCGCACCCTCCGGGACGGTCAGCACCCCGAGCACCATCCGGCCTGGGGCGCGCTCCGGGGCGAAGTACGCCTTGCCGGTGGCGAGCAGGAGGTGGGTGTTGGCCTCGTTCTGGCCACGGACGATCGGGACGCCGGTCTCGGGGACAGGGGTACGTGCCGGATCCCGGTTCGTCGGCACGACGGCGACATCGCCCTGGAACTGCAGTCCGGCCAGGACCGGGATCTCGGCCTGCCGGTCGAGGTGATCGTCGACGGCGACGCCGAAGAGGGCGATGGCCTGTTCGATGGTGGGCATCGGGCTCCTTTGCCGGAGAGTGCTGGGGCTGGGTCGTCTTCGGGCGGGCGACGTCAGGAACGTCGTTGTGCCTGGGCGTACTCCGCCGGAGTGAGGCCATAGGTCCAGGCGGCGGCCTGGAGGGGGTCGGTGCAGTCGGCGGGCACGGTGAGGCCGAAGCGGCGGCGGGTGCCGTCACGCTCGACGGTGCCGTTGGTGCACAACAGGACTCGTACGGTGGCGGTGTAGACCCCGTGGGGCACGTCGTGCAGGGTGAGGGTCTGGCCGGGGTTGCCCGGGTCGGGGATGGCGGGCCCGATCTGGGCCAGGTCGGCCTCGGTGGTGAAGCGGTCCCAGCCGCGGCGTTCGATGGCGCAGCGGCGGACCTCGGCGTTGGGCTCGCGGAGGATCTCGTCGGCGGTGAGGGTGTCGTCGATGATGGCCCGGGGGACGTGGGTGCCGTGCCAGAAGTACAGCCCGAACCCGTCGGCCCAGCCGATCGCGGGACCGTCGGCGCGGTGCGGCCGGAGCGTCGCCCACCTGCCCTCGCCGACCTGCTCGACGTGCGACTCGGCCGGGCGCGGACAGAAGATGACGAAGTCCCGGAAGGGCCACCAGCACCAGCCAACAGGCACGGGCGGCTCCGCGACGGACTGCTCGGCGGCGGGTTGCGCTGTGGTGGGCAGCTCTGCGGCGGGAGGTCCCGACGGGTTCTCTTCGGCCGGAGGGACGGTGCCCTGCTCAAAGCAGTCGACCAGGGACAGCCAGGTGCCGGACCGCTGGCCCGCCAGGTAGGACCGCCACAACCGGCGGATCCCGCCGCGGATCGTGTCGTGCCGCGGCCCGCCCACGGCCGCGTCCACCGCCGCCCGCACGGCCGCGTCCGACGCCTCGGCGACCGTGGCCGACGCGCCGACGGGCACCGTACCCGGGCCCTGCTCGCGGGCGGTCGGGACGTGGCCCTTCTCCCGCACGGCCGCGGCCTTCGCGGCCTTCATCGTCGCGTCGATCTCGGTGAACAGGGCGGTGGCCGCCGCACCGTGCACGGGATCGCGCACCGTGCCGTCGGTCAGCGCCTCGACCGCGGCGCGTACGGCGTGGCCGACGGACGGTCCGGCGGTGTCGTGCACCGCGCGGTAGACGGAGTCAAGGACATGCGTGTTGCGGTGACCGGTGTTCAGGCAGGCGGCGATCGGTGCCGCGAACGCGCCGACGAGCGGCGAGGACACCCACAGGACCCGTTCGGGGAACGGGACGCCGATCTCCCGGTAGCAGGCGCGGGCGGCGGACTCCCACGCCCGCCTCCCGCCCCGGTCCCGCTCGCCGGGCTCGGCCACGGACGTGTGGGCCGCTTCCGGTTCGCCGGTCGTCGAACGGGCCGGAGCCGGTGGATGCACGGTGGAGACCTCCTGTCGAGGCGGCCCCTGACGCAGCGCGAGGACGCCGTAATGTACGCCGCGCCGCATGGTCTCACCACGTCGGCGATCATCACTCGGGCCAGCACGATACCCGGCGGTGCCGACATTCTTGGCCCGTTCGCCGTCTTGACGCAGCGGCTTGACAGAACGGCTGATCTCCGTACATTCGTACAAATGCAAGCGACTGCCGTCGAAGACGCGTTACGCGCTCGTCCTGACGATCTCGCCTCGTGGCTCGCCTACAGCGACTGGCTGGTGGGGCAGGGCGACGTCCGGGGCACGTTGATCCGCCTTGAGCAGCGCCTGGCGCGGACCCGTCCCGCCGATCGCCCGGCCGTGGAACGTGAGATCGCCGACCTCGTCGCGGAGCACGAGGGCGGGTGGGACGACGGGTGGCCGGAGTCGGCGACCGTGCTGTCACGCCGGTACGGCTTCGCCACGGAGGTGGCCGTCCAGTGGTCGAATGACGTTCGCGAGGTCGTGGAGCAGGTGTTGCGCGGCCGGTTCGTCACCACGCTGAGAATCACCCCGGACGCGAAGGCCGACAGATACAACATCGTGAGCAGGGACGAAGACTGGGACGACTGGGACGACGAGGACGAGGAAGAGGACGACGAGGAGGGGGAAGTCGGTCCGGCGGCCGAGTCGCGCCTCAGGCGTCTGGATGTGAAAGTCCTCGAAGGTCTGGATGTCCGGCAACTCACCGAGCTCGACCTCTCCTATCTGGATCTCGGCCACGACGGAGCCCGACTCCTCGCCACCTCGCTCCGCGCGGACCGGTTGCGGGCGTTGGGCCTGCGGTACTGCCGGATCGGTGACACCGGTCTGGCGGCGCTCGCGGCGTCCCCGTACCTGAGCGGGCTGCGCCGCCTGCACCTGCAGTACAACGGGCTGAGCGCTGACAGCATGCCGGCCCTGCACCGTTTCCCGGAGCTGACCGAGCTCGACCTGCGCTACAACGGCATCGGCACGGCGGGTGTCGAGGCCCTGCTCGCCGCGCCGTTCGCCGGGTCCCTCGCGCGGCTGTGGCTCTACGACTCCGACGTCGGCGAGGGCGGCGTGCGGATGCTGGCGCACGCCGAGAGTCTTCCGTCGGGGTTGCGCAGCATGTGGAGGTACGTGTGAGCATCGAGCTTCGTGACCGGTTCTTCGCCGTGTCGACCGGGGACGCGCCCGCCGAGGAGGTCGCCCGCTACCGGGCGGAGGTGGACGCGACCGACGCCGACCCGGCCGCCACGGTGGACGGGCTGGACCTCTCCTGGCATCCGTCGGCCCGCTTCAAGTCGGTGCGGTTCATCGACGCCGAGCGCATCGACGAGCAAGTACGGGGCCTGTTCGCCCGGCCCAGCGCGGACGCGCCCTACCTGGCGGCGGTGTTCGTCGATCCGCGTGAGCTGTCGTTCCGCACCTTCGAGAACATCGTCCCCTTGGACCGCCTGTTCGAGGACGTGCCGCTGGAGGCGGAGCTGGCCGAGCCGGTGGAGCCCGCGGAGGGGGTCCTCTCGTTCTCACTGCGGCTGACGCCGCAGGCCAGGGCCCGGCTGACCAGGCTGGACGAGCTGAACCTGTACGTGCCCCCGCTGAACGCCGCGACCCGGGGCGGCCAACGGTTCATCTTCCACTCGGCGCTGCTGGCCGAGGCGTTGACCGCCGCGGTGGCCGACGCGTTGCCGCCGGCGGTGGCGAAGGGGTTCTCGCACGTGAACCCGGTGTTCCGGTGCAACAGGTTCGAGCCCGGCGACGCGAACTTCCACCGGCATCGGGACACGCCCTACTACGACGCCGCCCGGCAGCACATCTCCCGGTACACGGTGCTGCTGTACCTGACCGGCGGCACCGGGTCGCCCGCGCTGGACCTGGTCGGCGGCGCCGCGCTCGGCGAGATCGGCGACTTCACCTGCGTGATCTTCGATCAGCGGTACGAGCACGAGGGCGCCCCCTACCGCGACGGCCGCAAGGTGTTCCTGCGTACCGAACTCATCTTCACCGCCGACGAGGTCACCGAGGCGCCGGAGATCGGTGAGCTGTTCAGCAAGGCGTGCTATCTGACCGGTGAGAGCGTGTTCGCGCCGGAGCTGGCCCGGCACGCCGACGCGTACTACAACCAGGTGGCCGCCGCCCACTGGGGTGGTCTGGGGGAGGGGCCCGCCCGCGGGACCTTCGTCCACAAGGAGTTCCGCGGGGTGCACTTCGTGGCCAACGGCTACGACTTCTGGTTCCCCAAGACCGGCGCGTTGCCGCTGGCGGAGTGCGCCGCGCTCACCCTGCTCGACTACTTCAACTGCAAGCTCGGCGACACCGCGTTCCGCGCGCTCTGCCGGACAGAGGTGATCGAGGCCGACGACGCCGCCTGGATCCCGGAGTTTCTGCGGGCCAGGCAGAGCGGGCCGGTCATGACGCGGGTGGACAAGTCGGCGTTCTTCCCCGAGCCTGAGCGGCCCAACAGCGAGTTCTGCTGCCCGTTCCACGCCCCAGGACGCTACGATCCCACGCGCCACGACGAGATCATCGAGCTGTACGCCGAAGCGCGGTCGTTCGCCCAGGCGCACGTCCTGCCCGCGCCGATCCTCATGCTCGGCCAGGACGTGGCCCTCGACCCCGACCGGTTCGTCATCAGAGACGGTCTGATCCACGTGCTCGGCGAGGGCGCACTCGAGCCGGTGAACTTCGCCGCCTGCTGGAACGACGAATCCAACGCCGAGGACTACGTGATCGTGGCAGGCAAGGTCGGCGTGGCGCGGTTCCTCGTCCCGCCGATCATCTACACCGAGTCCGCCGACTGCTACCACCTCAAATTCGACTTCTTCCGCAACTCCTGGATGGTCGACCACCGGCAGGCCACCATCCCCATCCCGCGGATCAGCGACGAGGACTGGGCCGACCCGGAGGAGAGCCGCGCCTGGCGCCGCTCGGTCGACAGCTCCCTCATCGACGTCGACCACCCGTTGCCGGCGAGCGACCTGTGGGACGACGAGGACGACTGGGACGAGGACGAGGAAGACGACTGAAGCGCCCCGGTGGACGGCCGGCCGGCGTCGCCGACGGCCTCACCGGCGGACCGCTGCTGCCCGAACGCCTGCTGCCCCGCAGGGCCCGCGCGTCCGCGTAGTCTCGCGTCCATGAACCACAGGAGCCCGCTCATCACACACGTCTCCTGGGGCCGGATGGTGGTCGAGGGTCTCGGCGAGGGCAAGGACTTCAAGCTCTACCCGGGCGGCGGCCGTCCCTGGGACTGGAACGAGACCGGCACCCGGCACTCGCCCGGCATCCAGCCCGCCGACGTGCGCGAACTGCTCGACCGGGGCTCTCGGGCCATCGTGCTGTCCCGTGGCATGCGACTCGTGCTCCAGGTCTGCCCCGAGGCGCTCGACGAGTTGGCGGACGAAGGTGTCGACGTGTACATCGAGGAGACCACGGCCGCCGTCACCCGCTACAACGCGCTGGTCGCGGCGTCGGTGGCCGTGGGCGGGCTGTTCCACTCGACGTGCTGAACGCCGTTCCGAGGAGGGGCGCCAAGGCCCGGCACGGGCCTTGGCGGGAACGCCTTAGTGTGGCGTTGTGACAATGCAGGTCATCTTGCTGAACGGCGGGTCCAGCTCGGGCAAATCCGGCATCGTCCGGTGTCTGCAGGCGGTCCTGCCCGATCCGTGGCTCGCGCTCGGGGTCGACACCCTGGTCGACGCGTTGCCCGCCGCCATGCAGGCGTCGGAGACGGGCATCGAGTTCGCTCCGGACGGCGGGGTCAACGTCGGACCGGAGTTCCGGGCCCTGGACGCGGCGTGGGCGGAGGGGATCGCCGCCATGGCGCGCGCGGGCGCGCGCATCATCATCGACGACGTCTTCCTCGGCGGAGCGGCCTCCCAGGAACGGTGGCAGAAGGCGCTCGTCGGTTTGGACGTGTTGTGGGTGGGCGTCAGGTGCGAGAGCGCGGTCGCGGCCGGTCGCGAGATCGCCCGGGGAGACCGGGCCCGGGGAATGGCCGCTTCGCAGGCGGAGTCGGTGCACCAGGGCGTGCGCTATGACCTGGAGGTGGACACCACCCGCACCGAGTCCCTGGAGTGCGCGCGGGTCATCGCCGCCCGGGCCGGTTGAACGCCGGTGCTCAGAGGCCGATCGTGTCGGCCAGGCGGTCCACCTGTCCGGGGTCGGGATCGTTTCCCATGAAGATCAGCTCGTCGCAGCCGATCCGTTCGAAATCGGTGATCGCGGTGGTGATCTGCTCCGGGGAGGTGTGGGCGAGGGAGATGCCGTACTGTGCGTACTCCTCGCCGGCGAAGGCGTAGTACGGGCCGATGGCGTCGGAGACCGCCTGTTCGGCGTCAGTGCCGAGGGCGTACATCACCGATGCGACCAGACGAGGGGATCCGGCCCTGCCCGCCTCGGCCCACGCCCGGCGAAGGCGGGGGACGAAGTCCTGCACGTCCTGGACGGTGGCGTCTCCGGCGATCCACCCTGTGCCGTGGGTGGCGATGCGGCGCAAGGTCGCCGCCGAGCCGCCCCCGAACAGCAACGGTGGCCCACCCGGTGTGGCCGGTCGCGGTCCGACCGGATCGCCGGGCGCCGAGATCGCGGCCAGGCGATCCAGCAGGAGGTCGAACCGCTTGCCCCGGGTGCCGTAGTCGGCCTCGCCCGCGACGAAGTCGTCCTCCCTGACCCCCGGGGCCAGGCCCAGCCGCAGCCGGTCGGGCCCGGCGAGCCGGTCCAGCGTCGAGACGGCCTTGGCGAACAACGCGTGGTCGGTGCGCAACGGCGCCAACAGCACGCTGGTGAGCAGCCGGATGCGAGAGGTGGCACCCGCCGCGGCGGCCAGCATGATGAGCGGCTCAGGCGTGGACCAGACCAGGCGATCACTGACGCTGAGGGTGGAGAACCCGCGCTTCTCCGCGCGACGCGCCCACTCGACCAGGGCGCGGCCATCGCTCCATGGAGCATGGCCAGGCAACCCGATTCCGATGTCCATCGTCGGTGCTGTTCCTTTCGGGAAAGGCCCCGCCGACTGTGGCGAGGGCCACGGACAGGGCGAGCTCCGGCGACTCATCGTGCAATCTCAACCGCGGTTGAGGTCAAGGAGCGGGGGCCTCCTCCGGGAGGCGCTTCTGGCGGCGCAGCTCCGCCACGTTCTTCTTGGTGATCTCCGAGAGCCGCTCCGGGAGGTCCTGCGGCTCGAACCAGCCGATCTCCGCGCACTTCTCCGGCTCACGAATCACCGGCTCGCCGCGAACATGCCTTCCGCAATAGGTGATCGACACCCAGTGCTCGGCTCCTGGAAGGAAATGGTCGAACGCGCCCAGGGCGTCGGTCAGCTCGATCTCCATGCCATATTCCTCGCGGAACTCACGCCTGATCGCGTCTTCCAGCGGCTCGCCCAACTCGACCTCGCCCCCAGGGAACTCCCACGTGTCCGGCTCATTGCGCGCCCTCGGCCCGCGCCGGGCCAGGAACACCCGATTTCCCCGGCCGAAGATGACGGCCCCGACCCCCACGCCGACGTAATCAAAACCCGGACGACCCATGAAACGCATTCCCTCTATTTGACGAACGGCAGGATGAACGTGGTCGCGAACCACCACATGAATGCGATGGAGGTGGCGATGAACGCGATGATGTACGTTTCGTACCAGCGGAAGAGGTTTCGCACCCTGGGCTTCTTCCTGAACCCCGGGTGGACGACCTCGTCGGTCAGCTCGCACTCCTCGTTCCGGTAGTCCAGCCAGGTGAGGACCCCGACGAAAACGAGGAGCATCGTGAACACGCCGATGACGGTGATCAGTGACAACAGGCCGAGGAGTCCCGCCCTGGTCACCACGGGGGTGATTCCCCACCCCTTGTATCCGATGAAGAGCGCGATTCCGGCGGTCGCCAGCGTGCTGGCCATCGCCTGGTAGATGGCGAGGAACTTGTAGACGTTCTCGTTCGACGCGTGGATCTGCTGAAGAATGTACTTGTACCGCTCTAATGCGAAATCCTTTAGAATCTCGTCCTGGTTCGCCCGTGGCGTTGGCGAGGTGTTTTCGCCGGGGTCGGGGGTCGCCTCCGGCCGTGCTGCCTGAATTTCACCGGTCATGGTCTGCGTCCGTCCGATGAGCCGCGCCAGCAAGCCCTGAGCGTGCACATTGAAGAAGCGCATATGTGGTTCAGTATCACACCGGCGGCCCTCGGTCCACCCTTGCTTTCTGGGGATTCTCGCCTCGTCGGGCGCCAATTCGATCCGGCGGTTCATGTGAAGATGCTCGCCACGGCGCTGGTCCCGGGGGCCTGCCCTTGGACCCCCTGAAGCGGGTGGCCGCGCGGCATCGCTAGCTATTTGCGCATGTATGCAAATTACGAGTATAGTCCCGGGTGGCTTCCTGATCGCGCCCGCCGGTCCGTTCCCGGGGTGAGCGCGGTCGTCCGCGCGCCCCTGCCTTGTCCTGGCCGCCTGCCTGCTTCCGTCCGTCGCGTGATTCACCCGTGAGGAGTACGTCATGACCATGCTCGTCCCCAACGGCACCGGCAAGCCGCAGGTCAAGCGGCCCAATCTGGAGCGTCAGGCGATCGCGTTCACGATCGGGCTGTACCTGTTCATCTGCGCCGCCCTGCTCGCCGTGCACTATTTCGCCCCCGCGACGCCGCCCGGTGACTCGGGGACGTCGTCGACCTCGCCGTACAACCCGGGCTCCTGACCCGCGACCCCCTGTGAAACCGGAAGGAGACGTGTAGATGCGGAATCGTGTGGTCGCGGTCGGGTACAACCCGGCCGAGTTGGACCGCCGGTGGGTGCGGGCGCCCGCCGACAACGAGCCCGAACTGGCCAGGGTCGCCGAGACCACCGGCGTGGACTTCGCCGCCGCGGCCGGGCGGGTGTGGGAGACGGACTCGTTCGTCTACCTGCCCGTCGTGGTGAACCTGCGCGACGGGGAGACCGTCCGGCGCGAGGCCGTGGTGTTCGCGCTCGGGCGCGAGGTGCTGGTGACGTTGCAGCCGAGCGCGCGGTTCCCGGTCTTCGACAAGGCGCTGGCACGGATGCGGCGCACGCCGTACCTGGCCGAGAGCCCGTACGGGGTGATGTACGCCCTGCTGTACGCGCTCAACGAAGCCTCGGAGCGGGTGATCGACCACGCCAGCGACGCGCTGGAGGCGATGAACGAGGAGATCGCCATGGCCACCAACGGCTACGACCGGCGGGGCAGGGAGATCGGCGTCAGCGACATGCAGGACACCATCGCCCGGATGAACGAGGCCGAGGAGATCGTGTCGCGGTCGCAGGAGACGCAACTGCTGCTGGCCCGCGCCGCCCGCCACCTGCGCGCGGAACTCGAGGTCGAACAGGTCCGTCTGGCCGGGTTGCTGGACATCCTGATCGCCGACATCGACGGGGTGAAGGAGCACGCCAGCTATGAGCACGACAAGGTGCGCTATCTGCAGCAGTCCATCATGACCTCGCTGGACGTCAAGCAGAACCAGATCGTCAAGGTGTTCACCATCATCACCGCGGTGTTCCTGCCGCCGACGCTGATCGCCACGTTCTACGGCATGAACTTCACCGTCATGCCGGAACTGGCCTGGGAGCACGGTTTCCTGGTCACGACACTGCTGACGTTGATCGCGGCGCTGATTCCCCTGTGGTACATCCGGCGCAAGGGCTGGCTGCGCTGACCGGCGTCCCGTTCGGCCATGGCGTCGAGGAGGGCGGCCCGCCGTCATGTTTTCTTATTTGCGCAATCGCTTGACAACGGGCTGATGGCGGAGGTTCACTGAAGGTGCTGGAGTCTCCTCTCGCCGCCCCCGGGCGGCCTCGACAGCCGGCCTCTCGAAGCGTCTACGTGCGGAGGTGAGCAACGTGAGCCGATATCGCCGTCCCAGCCATCCGTATCCGCTTCAACTCATCTCATCGCACGTACGCTGCCACCCGTGACCTGCGGACTTCTCTGAGCCTTCGGCCTGTCGGCCGTGTCACGGCGGGTGCCCGCGTGCGCGTGAAGCGTTGCGAGGAGGTCCCGATCATGACCATCACCATCACTCTCGCCCACCTGTCGCTGCCGGACGGGCTCGCTGAGGCCGTACGTCGGCTGCTCCCGTTGACCGAGTCGGTCATCCTGGCCATCGCCGGGGCCTGCGGCGCGGGACTGCTCGCGCAGCTCGGCCTCCAGTTCGCCCTCGCGCTCGCGCGCCGCGTGCTGGAGGCCGAGTAGACCCGGCGGCAACGGGCAGCCCAGAAGATCGTGGAGGGCCCGTCCTGGTGCCGGGGTCGCGCTGTGGGCGTAGAATTGTTGCATGGTTGCGCAAGTTCCTTCGGATTCACCGGTCGTGTCCGTCGATGCGATCGTGGAGGTGTTGAAGGCGATCGCCGATCCGACCCGGTTCCAGCTCCTGTCGGCGGTCTCCCAGCGAGAGTGCGGGGTGCGGGAGCTGGCCGAGCTGGTGGGCGCGCACATCGCGGCGGTGTCGCAGCACCTGGCCAAGCTGCGCGCGGCCGGGCTGGTGATCGGGCGACGCGACGGTACACGGATCTTCTACCGGGCGGCCAACGCCCAGGTCGCGGCCCTGCTGACGGAGGCCGGGCTGCTCGCCGGCTATGTCACCGGGGTGATCGACCCACCCGACGACGGCAGGGGCACCGGCGCCGTGGCGACGGCACCGCAGGCCGCCCGGCCGACCTGGCAACTGAAGCTGACCCCGCCGCGCCCGGCCGGCGCCTGACGCCCCGACGCCCGACGCCGCCTGACTAGGTCTCCGGCTCTGGCCGGTGGCCGGGGTCGAGGGTGTACTCCTCGTGGAGGGCGTCGTAGGAGTACAGCTCGGCGTAGCGGCCCCAGTCGGTCGCCACCTCCAGTTGCTGGGCCACCTGCTCGCTGGTGTAGTGACCGGCCAGGATGTCCCGGAAGAAGCCGTACCGCAGCCCGCCGTCGGCGCTGTGGGCCAGGCTGGTGGTGATGAGCCGGATCAGCGGCAGCGTGAGCGCCGCCGCGGCGAAGATCTTCTTCGACTCCTGCACGTCGGCCGTGGAGAAGGCCCGGCCGGTGCCGGTGAGCGCGAGCAACGTGCCGTCCACGGACAGGAAGCCGAGCAGGTCGAGCGCGTCCACCAGCGGCAGCAGGTCGTCGACCTCCAGGCTGAGCTCCTCCGACAGGGCGGCCAGGTCCAGGCTGCCCTCGTGCTGGAGCAGGATCTCGGCCAGCCCGGACAGGGCGTCCACGCCGGCGGGCGGCAGCGGCGTGTTGGCCGGGGTACGGCGGGCCGGTTCCAGATCGCGGCCCAACGGCGGCAGCGGCGCCTCGGCAGGCCCGCGGCCGGTCATCGTACGGTAGATCTCGTCGATCAGCGCGGCGAACGCGGGCTCGCCCCGGTCGCGGGGCCGCTCCAGCTCGACCCGGTAGCTGGCCCGGATGGTGCCGTACGGCCGCGAGCCGAGCACGACGACCCGGTCGGCCATCAGCACGGCCTCCTCGAGGTTGTGCGTGACCACCACGATGGCCTTGGTCGGGAACTGGCCCGACTCCCACAGCTCCATCAGCTCGCCCCGCAGGTTCTCCGCGGTCAGGACGTCCAGCGCGGAGAACGGCTCGTCCATCAGCAGCACGTCCGGCTCCACCACCAGCGCCCGGGCGAACCCCACCCGCTGCCGCATCCCACCCGACAGCTCCTTGGGGTAGGCGGACTCGAACCCGTCCAGGCCGATCAGGTCGATGGCCCGCAGCGCGGCCTCGCGGCGTCGTGCCGCGGGCACCCCGCGGGCCTCAAGGCCGATCTCGACGTTCTGCAGCACGCTCAGCCACGGCAGGAGGGCGAAGGTCTGGAACACCATGGCCGCGCCGGGGTTGGCGCCGCGCAGCACCTCGCCCCGGTAGGAGACCGTGCCGGAGCTGGGCGGGATCAGCCCGGCCAGGCAGCGCAGCAGCGTGGACTTGCCCGAGCCGCTCTTGCCCAGCAGGGCGACGATCTCCCCCTCGGCGACGCTCAGGTCGATTCCGGCCAGCACCGGCAGCTCCCCGTCCGCGCCCGCGTAGCTCTTGGTCAGGCCGCGTACGCTCAGCAGTTCCGTGCGCATCCGCGGGGCCTCCCTTCTCACCAGGCGTAACGGGTCTGGGCCAGCCGGTACAGCCGCCGCCACACCAGCCGGTTCAGTGCCACGACGTACAGGGACATGACCGCGATCCCGGCGAGCAGCTCGGGATGGTCGCCGGACTGGGTGGCGTGGGCGATGTAGGCGCCGAGCCCGGACGCGGTCAGCGTGGCCGAGCCGAACGTGACCACCTCGGCCACGATCGAGGCGTTCCAGGCCCCGCCGGAAGCGGTGATCGCGCCGGTGACGTACGCGGGGAAGATCCCCGGGATGATCAGCCGTCGCCACCGCTGCCACCCGCGCACGCCCAGGTCGTCCATGGCCTCGCGCAGGTCGGTGGGGATCGCCATGGCCCCGGCGATCGCGTTGAACAGGATGTACCACTGCGCGCCGAGTGCCATCAGCACGATGCCGCCCACGTTCAGCGACAGCCCGGTCCGCACGAACGCCCAGGTGGCCAGGGGGAACAGGAAGTTGGCCGGGAAGCTGGCCAGGACCTGCACCACCGGCTGGGCGATCCGGGTCAGCCGCGGCGACGAGCCGATCCACACGCCGATCGGCACCCAGACCAGCGTCGCCACCGCCACCAGCACCACGACCCGCGCCAACGTCAGCGACCCCAGCAGCAGCGGCTCGACGAACACCGACAGCCCGCCGTGATCGTCGAGGTAGCCGGCCAGACCGGCCAGCCCCCAGGCCAGCAGCGCCCCTGTCACGCCCCAGAACGCCACGTCACCGGCCCGCCGCCGCCGGAGATCCACCTGCAGCGGCCCGTCGTCCCGGCCGAGGACGCGTCCTGCCCGCATCGTCAGCTCGCGCAGCGGCGCGCACGCGCGGGCCAGCAGCCGCGGCCAGTACGCCCGGCGCAGGAAGTCCAGCACCAGCGAACGCTGGACCTGGCTCGCCTCGGTCTGCTCCACCTTGTACCGCTCCGCCCAGGCCACCAACGGCCGCCAGAACACCACGTTCACCCCGGTCACCAGCACCGCCATCGCGGCGATCGCCCAGCCCATCCCGGCCAGGTTCCCCTCGGCGATGGCCGCACCGGCGAACGAGCCGACTCCGGGCAGCGTGTAGTCGGTGCCCGACACGGTGATCAGCTCGGAGGCGACGAGGAAGAACCAGCCGCCGCCGAAGCTCATCATCGCGTTCCACACCAGGGGGATCGCCCCCGATGGCAGCTCGATCCGCCAGAACCGCAGCCACCGGGTCAGGCGCAGATCGCGCGACAGCTCGTCCAGCTCCCTGGGCACCGTGAGCAGCGCGTGGTAGAAGGCGAACGTCATGTTCCACGCCTGCGAGGTGAAGATCGCGAACACCGCCGCGCATTCCAATGCGAGCATCGAGCCGGGGAACAACGCCAGCAGGGCGGAGACCGCGACCGTCAGGAAGCCGAGGATCGGCACCGACTGCAGGATGTCCAGCGCCGGGATCAGGACCCGCTCCAGCCTGCGCGAATGCGCCGCCACGTACGCGTACACCAGGGTGAAGGCCAGCGACAGGGCCAGTGCGGCGAACATCCGCAGCAGGCTGCGGGCCGCGTAGTAGGGCAGGTTGGCCGGGTCGGTGTCGATCTCCGGGGTCCTGGACGGGGTGAAGGACGTCGTGGTGCCCTCACCGACCCTGATCACCGCATACAGGGCCACCAGCATGCCGAGTGCCACCACGAGGTCGGGCCACGACCAGCGCGTACGTCGGCGCGCGGTGCCCTCTCCCGGCCGGTCGGAGCCCGTCGGCCACCGCAGCAGGCCCATCGCGCGGCCCCTCTCCCGCTGACCGCACCCATGAGGTGGCCGGGACCGTCCGGCTCATGGCTCATCGGCCACCTCCCTTCACCTGCGGTGACGACGTACCCAGCCGCATTGCCAGATAATTGCGCAAACTTGCAAACAACCGCGCCCGGGTGGGCTCCGGTCAGTGGTCCGCCGCGGGGATGCGGCGCAGCAGGTACGTGTCCATGATCCAGCCCTTGCGGGCACGGGCCTCGTCGCGCAGCTCGCGGATCCGGTCGCCGACCTCGGCGACCGGCCCCGACACGAGGATCTCGTCCGGCGTCCCCAGGTAGGCGCCCCAGTAGATGTGGAAGTCGTCCAGCCCGGCGAACGAGCAGTGGGCGTCGAGCATGACCACCACGTCGTCGGCAGTGGGTCCCCGCTCGGCCAGGCGGCGGCCGGTGGTGAGGTGGGTGGGCCGCCCGACCTGGGTGAGACCGACGCGGTGGCGGGCGGTGAGCGCGGCCACGCTGCTGATGCCGGGGACGGCCTCGACGTCGAAGGCGACGTTCCCGCGCCGGAGGATCTCGTCGAGGATGGCGAGCGTGCTGTCGTACACGGCCGGGTCGCCCCACACCAGGAACGCGCCGGTCTCGTCCGGGCCCAGCTCGTCGCGGATGAGCGCCTCGCACGCCAGCGCGCGGCGCGAGCGCCAGTCCTCGACGGCGGCGGTGTAGGCGGGGGAGGCACGGTCGCGCTCCGGATCGCGGGCCTCGGCGATCCGGTACGGCCCGCGGCCGTGTTCGGCGATCAGGTCGAGGCGGAGCTGGACCAGTTCGTGCTTGGTCTCGCCCTTGTCGACGATGAAGAACACGTCCGTGGCGGCGATGGCCTTGACCGCCTGCAGGGTGAGATGGTCGGGATCGCCTGCGCCGATCCCGATGACGAGGAGCCGCTTCACCCGGAAAAGTCTGCCAGAACGCCGGATATACGATTTACCCCGCTAGTGACCCACCAGCCGAGACCCCATAAGCCTGAGGAGGATCGTGGACCTGGCCGCGCAGGGCGACGCGTTCGCCGCCTTCTGGCAGGAGCGGCACCTGTGCACGCTCGCCACCGCCCGCTCCGACGGCCCGCCGCACGTCGTGCCCGTGGGCGCGACGCTCGACCTGGCCACCGGCATCGCCAGGGTGATCACCTCGGGTTCGTCGCACAAGGCCAGGCTCATCGGCGCCTTGGGCGCGCAGGTCGCGCTCTGCCAGGTGGACGGCCGCCGCTGGTCGACCCTGGAGGGCCGGGCCGTCGTGCGCGCCGAGCCGGAGCAGGTGGCCGACGCGGAGCGCCGCTACGCCGCCCGCTACAAACCACCCCGGGTCAACCCGTCCCGAGTGGTCGTGGAGATCCAGGTGACCCGCGTGCTGGGCAACGTGTGATCACCGTCGTCGGGATCGGGGCGGACGGCTGGGACGGGCTGACCCCGTCCGCGCGGCAGGCGGTGGAGAGCGCCGAGGTGCTCATGGGCGGCGTACGGCAGCTCGACCTCGTGCCCGCCCCGGCCGCCGAACGGGTGGCCTGGCCGTCCCCGCTGCTGCCCGCGCTGCCCGCGCTCATGGACTCCTACGCCGCCCGCGAGGTGTGCGTGCTGGCCAGCGGCGACCCGATGTTCTACGGCATCGGCTCGACGCTGGTACGGCTGCTGGGCGCGGACCGCGTCCGGGTGCTGCCGCACGTGTCCTCCCTGTCGCTGGCCTGCGCCCGGCTCGGCTGGCCGGTCGAGCACGTCGACGTGGTCAGCCTGGTCGGCCGCCCGCCCGCGGCCCTGGCCGCCGCCCTCCTGCCCGGCCGCCGGGTCATCGTGCTCGGCGCGGGCCCCAGCTCCCCGTCCGTGGTCGCCGAACTGCTCGCCGGGCACGGGTACGGCCCCAGCCCGATGACCGTGCTGTCGGACCTGGGCGCGCCGTCGGAGTCGGAGCGGCGGGGTACGGCCGACGGCTGGACGGACCCCGAGGTGTCCCCGCTGCACGTGATCGCCATCGAGTGCGTCCTCGCCCTGGACGCCGAACCGCTGGCCAGGGTGCCGGGGCTGCCGGACGGCGCGTACGAGCACGACGGGCAGCTCACCAAGCGGGAGGTCCGCGCCGTGACCCTGTCCCGCCTGGCCCCGATCCCCGGCGAACTGCTGTGGGACGTGGGAGCCGGGGCGGGCAGCGTCGCCATCGAATGGCTGCGCGGCCACCCGTCGTGCGCGGCCGTGGCGATCGAGCACCGGGCCGACCGGGCCGCCGCCATCCGGCGCAACGCCGAGCGGCTCGGCGTGCCGGCGCTGCGCGTGGTGGAGGGCAGGGCCCCTGGCGCGCTGGAGGGGCTGCCCGAGCCGGACGCGGTGTTCGTCGGCGGCGGCGCGACCGTGCCGGGCCTGCTGGAACGCTGCTGGTCCGCCCTGCGCCCCGGCGGCAGGCTCGTCGCGAACGCGGTCACCCTGGAGTCCGAGGCACTCATCGCGCGCTGGTACGCCAGGCTCGGCGGCGACCTGGTGCGCCTGGCCGTCCAGCGGGCCGCGCCCGTGGGCGGGTTCACCGGGTGGCGGGCGGCCATGCCGGTGACCGTGTGGTCGATCACCAAGCAGATCGCTGAGCTAACTACCGAGCAGAAGGACCGACCGTGACCGTGTACTTCGTCGGCGCGGGGCCAGGCGCCCCCGACCTGATCACGCTGCGCGGCCTGCGGCGGCTGGAGGCGTCGCCGGTGTGCCTGTACGCGGGCTCGCTGGTGCCGCGCGAACTGCTCGACGCGTGCCCGCCCGGGGCCAGGCTGGTGGACACGGCGGAGCTGACGCTCGACGAGATCGTCGCCGAGCTGGCCGCCGCCCACCGCGACGGCCTCGACGTGGCGCGGCTGCACTCGGGCGACCCGTCCGTCTTCAGCGCCGTGGCCGAGCAGATGCGCAGGCTGGACGCGCTCGGCGTGCCGTACGAGGTGGTGCCGGGGGTGCCCGCGTTCGCGGCGGCGGCGGCCGCGCTCGGCCGGGAGCTGACGGTGCCCGGCGTCGGCCAGACGGTCGTCCTGACGCGTACGTCCGCCCGTGCCACGCCCATGCCGGACGGCGAGGACCTGGCGACGCTCGGCGCGAGCCGGGCCACGATGGTGCTGCACCTGGCCGTGCAGCGGATCGACGCGGTGGTGGCCGAGCTGCTGCCCTCGTACGGAGCGGACTGCCCGGTGGCGGTGGTGGCGCGGGCGAGCAGGCCCGACGAGGTGATCCTGCGCGGGACGCTGGCCGACATCGCCGGGCGCGTGCACGAGGCCGGGATCAGGCGGACGGCGGTGATCGTCGTCGGGCGGGTGCTGTCGGCGACGCAGTTCCCCGACAGCCATCTCTACAGCGCGGCCAGGGAGCGGGCGGCCAGGGAGCGGGCGTGCGGAGGGTCCTGATCCTGGGCGGCACGGCCGAGGCGCGGGCCCTGGCCGCCGAACTCGTCGCCGACCCGGGGCTGCGCGTCGTGTCCTCGCTGGCGGGACGGGTCAGCAACCCGCGGCTGCCGGTGGGCGAGGTGCGCGAGGGCGGGTTCGGCGGGCCGGAAGGGCTGGCGGGCTGGCTGGTGAGCGAGCGGATCGACGTGCTGGTGGACGCCACGCATCCGTTCGCGGAGCGGATGACCGCCTCGGCGGTCGCGGCCGCGGCGGCGACCGGGGTGCCGCTGCTCGTCCTGCGGCGGCCGGGGTGGCGGGAGGAGCCGGGCGACTCCTGGCTGCGCGTCGGCTCCCTGCGGGCGGCGGCCGACCTGCTCGCGACCGGCGGATGGCGAACGGGCGCTCGCGCCCCTGATCGGACCGGCGGCCCCGACCAGGAAGGCGACCGCGAGCCGCGACCGTCCGGCGATCGCGGGGCCCATCGGGCGGGTGGCGGTGTGGCGCGGGTCTTTCTCACCACCGGTCGCCGGAGTTTGCCGGTCTTCACCTCGTTGCCCGGCGTGTGGCTGCTGGCCAGGTCGGTGGATCCGCCCGAGCCGCCCGTGCCCGCGAACGTGCGGGTCCTGCTCGACCGCGGGCCGTACACCGTCGAGGGCGAGCGCGCCCTCATCCGGGAGCACCGCCTGGAGGTGCTGGTGACCAAGGACAGCGGCGGCCGCCTGACCACGGCCAAGCTCGTCGCGGCACGCGAGGCCGGGCTGCCGGTGATCATGGTGGACCGGCCGCCGCCGCACTCGGGCGTTCGAGTGGCCGACGACGTGGCGGCGGCGGTGTCCTGGGTTCAGCGGCAGTGGGCGAGGAACCCCGGTCCTTCAGGTCCGGGAGGAATCGCTTACGGTGCCGTACGTTTGTTCGAGTAATGGTAAAGTTCGCAGCGTGAAATTCGTTGTGCAGGTGCGGCTTTTCCCCACGCCCGCCCAGGAAGCGGCGCTGGCGGACACGCTGCGCCTGTGCAACGAAGCGGCGAACCTGGTCTCCCGGATCGCGTGGGAGACGAAGACGTTCCGCAACTACGACCTTCGGGTGCACACCTATGGCGAGCTGAAGAACATGGGCCTGTCGGCCCAGCCCGCCCAGCACGTCATCAAGAAGGTCACCGACGCCTACACAACGGTGAAGGCCCAGGCGAAGGCGAGGCTCCGCAAGCCCCTCACCAAGCCGATCGGGTTCCGCCCGGACGCGGCGCAGCCGTTCGACGACCGGTGCCTGTCCTGGCAGGTTGAGGCCCGCACCGTGAGCATCTGGACGACCGGCGGCCGGATGAAGGGTGTCGTGTTCGGCTGCTCCGACGACCAAGCCGCCGCGCTGGCCTCCTACCGCAAGGGCGAATCCGACCTGATCCTCCGGGACGGCATGTGGCTGCTGATCGCCACCTGTGACGTCCCGGACACCGACGTCACCGAACCCGACGGGTTCCTCGGCGTGGATCTCGGCATCGCCAACATCGCCACCACCGACGACGGCAAGCGCCACTCGGGCAGGCACCTCAACGCGGTCCGGCACCGCAACCGGGAACTCCGCCGCCGCCTCCAGGCCAAGCAGACGAAATCCGCCAAGCGCCTGCTCAAGCGCCGCCGCCGTAGCGAGTCCCGGTTCGCCCGGGACGTCAACCACGTCATCTCCAAGACCATCGTGACCGAGGCTGCACGCACCGGACGCGGTATCGCCCTGGAGGACCTCCAGGGCATCCGCGACCGGGTACGGCTCCGCAAGCCCCAGCGGGTCACCCTGCACTCGTGGTCGTTCCACCAGCTTGGCCAGTTCCTCGCCTACAAGGCGGCACGCGCCGGTGTCGCTCTGGTCTACGTGGACCCCGCCTACACCTCGCAAGGGTGCAGCCGTTGCGGCCACATCGACAGACGCAACCGGCCCAACCAGGAAACCTTCGCCTGTACGTCGTGCGGCTTCGCTGAGCACGCCGACGTCAACGCAGCCCTCAACATCGCCTCACGCGGTGTGGTGGGCTGGGCTGCTGTCAACCAGCCGAACGCGGCCTGACACCTGACCTCCAGTCAGGACGAGGAGCTGCAAGCTCGGGCCTTCAGTTCAGGCCCGAGTCGTTGACGGGTAGCGGCGAGGGGTGTAGACGACGCCGTTCTCCGCGACGCGGGTCGTGGAGGAGCCGACGATCAGCAGGCAGCGCATGTCCACCCGCGCCGGGTCCAGCTCGCCGAGCGTGGTGACGGTGACGCTCTCCTCCGGGCCGCCGACGTCGCGGCCGATCACCACGGGAGTGGCCGGTGCGCGGTGCTCCAGCAGCAGGTCCCGGGCCGCGGCGACCTGCCACGTACGGCTGCGCGAGGCCGGGTTGTAGATCGCCAGCACCAGGTCCGCCCGCGCGGCGGCGGTGAGCCGGCCGGCCACCACGTCCCACGGCTTGAGCAGGTCGGACAGCGACAGCACGCAGTAGTCGTGGCCGAGCGGCGCGCCCGCCCTGGCGGCCACCGCCTGGGCGGCGGTCAGCCCGGGGACGACCCGGACCGGCACCCCGGGGAAGTCGGCCGCGGCTTCGAGCACGGCGCTGGCCATGGCGAACACGCCCGGATCGCCAGACGACACCACCGCCACGCGGGCGCCGTCGCGGGCCAGCTCCAGCGCGTGCCTGGCGCGTTCGGCCTCGACCCGGTTGTCGGTACGGTGGCGGCGCTGGCGCGGGTTGGGGGCCACGCGGTCCACGTACGGGCCGTACCCGACGAGGTCCGTCGCCGCCGCCAGCGCCTCCTGTGCCTCCGGGGTCAGCCACGGCCGCCCGGCCGGGCCCAGGCCGACCACGGCCACCTCACCCCGCCCCTCGGCCACCGGCCGTTCGGGGACGAACGTGCGCTCGGCCGGGCTGGCGAGCAGGGCCAGCGAGAAGTACGGGACCCCGCCCGGGTCCACGTCCTTGAGCGGCGCGACCCGCTCGGCGTCCATGGTGGCGCGCTCGACGTACCAGGCGTCGTCGAGGCGGCCCGCCTCGGCCAGGGCGTCGCGGACCTTCTCGAAGGTCCTGCCCAGCTTGAGCACGGCGGCGGAGTCGGTGTCGCGCAGCCGTTCCGCCAGCACCTGCGCGGGCAGCGTACCGGGCAGGACGGTCAGCACCTCGTCCCGTTCCACCAGCGGACGCCCCAGCACGGCGGAGGCGGCGCTGACCGAGGTGACGCCGGGCACCACCTCGGTCGGGTAGCGATGGGCCAGGCGCTTGTGCAGGTGCATGTACGAGCCGTAGAAGAGCGGATCGCCCTCGGCCAGCACGACCACCGTCCGGCCGGCGTCCAGGTGGGCGGCCAGCCGCTCGGCGCAGTCGGCGTAGAAGTCGTCGAGCGCGCCCTGGTAGCCGCCGGGGTGGTCGGTGGTCTCCGTGGTCAGCGGGTAGAGCAGCAGCTCCTCGACCTGTCCCGCGCGCATGTACGGCAGGGCGATCGAACGGGCGATGCTGCGGCCGTGCCTGGCGGCGTGGTACGCGATCACGTCGGCCTCGCCGATCAGTCGGGCCGTCCTGACCGTGACCAGCTCGGGGTCACCGGGGCCGAGGCCGACCCCGTACAGGCGTCCTGTCATCGCGCTCACTCCGTCTCGCTGGCGATGGCGTTGACCGCCGCCGCCGTCATCGCACTGCCGCCGCGACGGCCGTGCACCACCAGGTACTCCAGGTCGCTGTCCGCCAGCGCCTGCTTGGACTCGGCCGCCCCGATGAACCCGACGGGGATGCCGAGCACGGCGGCCGGTCGTCCCGATCCCGCGGCGACCAGCTCCAGGAGCCGGAACAGGGCGGTCGGCGCGTTCCCGATCGCCACCACCGCGCCGTCGAGCCGGTCGCGCCACAGCTCCAGGGCGGCGGCGCTGCGGGTGGTGCCGAGCCGTTCGGCCAGCTCGGGCACGCGGGGGTCGCCCAGCGTGCACAACACCTCGTTGTCCGCGGGCAGCCTGCGCCTGGTCACGCCGGAGGCGACCATCATGGCGTCGCACAGCACCGGGGCGCCGCCGCGCAGGGCCGCGCGGGCCCGCGCGACCACCGAAGGCGACCAGGCCAGGTCGGTGACCAGGTCGGTCATGCCGCAGGCGTGGATCATGCGCACCGCCACCTGGGCCACCTCGGGCGGCATGCCCGTGAGGTCGGTCTCGGCGCGGATGGTCGCGAACGAGCGCCGGTAGATCTCGGCGCCGTCGCGGAGGTAGTCGGTCACTCCTGGCGTTCCTCGTATCCGTCAGTGGTTGCGATCATCTGGACGACCCGGCCGCGCGGCAGACCGCAGCGCCGCTCGCAACCGGCCCAGTGGACGGGTGTCCCGGGGACGCCCGCCAGGCTCTCCACCCAGCGCCGCGCGTCCGCCCGCACGTCCGCGAGCGCCTTCGCGCAGCCGGGACGTCCGGTGCAGGCGGTGACCGCGGACCACGGGGAGTCCGGGTCGGTGACGAGGCCCGCGGCGTCGAGTGCCTTCGTGGCCCGGTCCGCCTCGGCGGGGGAGAGGTCCAGCAGCACGGCGGTCCGCCAGGGGGTCAGGCGGACGGGGTGACCGGCGTCCGCGAGCGTCCTGGCCTGGGCGGGCGTCAACCGGCCGAGCGGCACCACGGCCTCGACCGCCACCCGGCCGTCCCACTGGGCGACCCGCCCCGCCCGCCGCCCGCCGATGGCGGCGGGTGGCCGCAGACCGGGGAGACTGCTGGCCGGGGGCGGGGTGTCGCCGCGCAGGCGGGCGGTGATCCGGGCGGGGCCGTTCGCCAGCTCGTGGACGCGCCAGGCGCGGGGAGCGTCGCCGGGCCGCTCGTCGAGGAACGCCTCGGCGGCGCGGATCATGAGCGGGATCGCCGAGCCGGGGCCGGTGGTCAGCCCGGTGTCCGTCCCGGCCAGCAGCAACCGCCCGTCACGCGGCCCCGTCGCCGCGAACGTGACGTCCGCGCCGAGCCCGATCACGTCGCCCGTGCCGTCGTCCAGGGCGAACAGGAACCGCCCCGGTAACCCGGCCAGCCGGGGACGCGCGCACAGCGCACGGTCGAGGGCGTCCGCCGGCGCGAGCACGTCCAGCAGCCCAACCGGCCCGCGCCCGCTCAGCGGGGAGGCCACGATGTTGCGCACCCGCTCGTGCGCGGGCGACGGCAGCAGGCCCACCGAGGCGATCCGCCCGGCGAAGACCTCGGGCCGGCTCAGCCCTCTCACCTGCACGTTCGCTCGCGACGTCAATTCGAGCACGCCCGTGCCCAGCTCGGCCGCGCACGAGGCCAGCTCGTGGAGCTGCGCGACGGAGACCGCGCCGCCGGGCAGGCGGACGCGGGCCAGCGGTCCGTCGGCGGCCTCGTGCACCTGGAGCGCCCCCGGACAGGCGTCGGGACGCACGCGTCCGGAAAAGTCAGCTATGGGCACGATGAGGAGCGTAACGCCACTTATGGGGTCGTCGCTCCTGCCGTAAGCTTCGCAGTAGGCGATGGCAATGGGAGGAAGCCGGTGCGAAACCGGCGCGGTCCCGCCACTGTGACCGGGGAGCGAACCCCACCACGAGGCCACTGCCCGGCGACGGGTGGGAAGGCCGGGGTGAGCGTTGATCCGGGAGCCAGGAGACTCCGGCCGTCGCGTCACCCACGACTGGGGCGAGGACCCCGAGGGAGGAATGCGTCGTGCCTGGCGACCGCCGTACCGTCCTGCTGCTCTCCACCTCCGACACCGACCTGCTGAGCGCGCGCGCCAGTGGCGCGGGCTACCGGCTGGGCAATCCGGCCCGGCTGACGGCCGAGGACGTCCCCGGTCTGGTGGCCGGAGCGGACCTCGTCGTGGTACGCCTGCTGGGCGGGCGCAGGGCCTGGGAGGAGGGCCTCGACGCGCTGCTGGCCGGGTCGCGTCCGGTGGTGGTGCTGGGCGGGGAGCAGGCGCCCGACGCCGAGCTGATGGAGCTGTCCACGGTCAGCGGCGGGGTCTGCGCCGAGGCGCACGCCTACCTGGCGCACGGCGGAGCGGGCAACCTGGCGCAGTTGCACGCGTTCCTGTCCGACACGGTCCAGCTGACCGGTCACGGGTTCGAGCCGCCCGCGGCGGCGCCCTCCTGGGGACGGCTGGAGCGTCCCGCCCGGTCGCAGAGCGGTCCGGTGGTGGGGGTGCTCTACTACCGGGCGCACCACATGGCGGGCAACACCGCGTTCGTCGAGACGCTGTGCGCCGCCGTCGAGGACGCGGGCGGGCAGGCGCTGCCGATCTTCTGCTCCTCCCTGCGTACGGCGGAGCCGGAGCTGCTCGACACCCTGCGCACGGCGGACGCGCTGGTCGTCACCGTGCTCGCGGCGGGCGGCTCGCGCCCGGCCACCGCCGGCGCGGGCGGCGACGACGAGGCATGGGACGTGGGCGCGCTGGCGGCCCTCGACGTGCCCATTTTGCAGGGGCTCTGCCTGACCACGTCCAGGCGGGCTTGGGAGGAGAACGACGACGGGCTGTCGCCGCTGGACGCCGCCTCGCAGGTGGCGATCCCGGAGTTCGACGGGCGGATCATCACGGTGCCGTTCTCGTTCAAGGAGGTCGACAGGGACGGGCTGACCGTCTACGTCGCCGACCCCGAGCGGGCCGCCAGGGTGGCGGGCATCGCCGTACGCCACGGCCTGCTCCGGCACACCCCTCCGGCGCGGCGGCGGCTGGTCGTGATGCTGTCGGCGTACCCGACCAAGCACTCGCGGGTCGGCAACGCCGTCGGGCTGGACACGCCCGCCAGCACCGTCCGGCTGCTGGCCCGGCTCGCCGAGGCGGGCTACGACCTGGGCGACGGGTTCCCCGGCGTGTTCCCCGGCGCGGCCGAGCAGGACGGCGACGCGCTCATCCACGCCCTGATCGCCGCCGGTGGGCAGGACCAGGACTGGCTGACCGAGGAGCACCTGGCGGGCAACCCGGTGCGCATCTCCGCCGACTCCTATGAGCGCTGGTACCGTACGCTGCCCGCGGAGCTGCGCGAGCAGGTGGAGCGGCACTGGGGGCCGCCGCCGGGGGAGCTGTTCGTCCACGAGGGCGACCACGGGAAGGACATCGTCCTGGCCGCACTGCGGGCCGGAAACCTGGTCGTGATGGTGCAGCCGCCGCGCGGCTTCGGCGAGAACCCGATCGCCATCTACCACGACCCCGACCTGCCGCCCAGCCACCACTACCTGGCCGCCTACCGCTGGCTGTCGGCCGACTTCGGCGCGCACGCGATGGTGCACGTCGGCAAGCACGGCAACCTGGAGTGGCTGCCCGGAAAGTCGGCAGGCATGTCGGCCGCCTGCGGCACGGACGCCGCACTCGGCGACCTGCCGCTGATCTACCCCTTCCTCGTGAACGACCCGGGAGAGGGCACCCAGGCCAAGCGGCGGGCGCACGCCGTGCTGGTGGACCACCTGGTGCCGCCGATGGCCCGCGCCGACACCTACGGCGACATCGCCCGCCTGGAACAGCTCCTGGACGAGCACGCCACGATCGCCGCCATGGACCCGGCCAAGCTGCCCGCGATCAGGGCCCAGATCTGGACGCTGATCCAGGCCGCCCGGCTGGACCACGACCTCGGGCTGACCGATCGGCCGCACGACAGCGAGTTCGACGACCTCATCCTGCACGTGGACGGCTGGCTGTGCGAGGTGAAGGACATGCAGATCCGCGACGGCCTGCACGTGCTCGGGCAGGCGCCGGTCGGGCAGGTACGGGTGGATCTGGTGCTGGCGATGCTGCGGGCCCGGCAGATGTGGTCGGGCAGGGAGACGCTGCCCGGGTTGCGCGAGGCACTGGGGCTGGCCGAGGACGGCACGGCGGCCCTGGGGGCGGTCGACCGGGCGGAGGCCACGGCGCGGGCGCTGGTGGAGGGCATGGAGGAGCGCGGCTGGGCGGTGGACGCGGCGGCGGAGGTGGCCCGTGCCGTCCTCGGGGACCCTCCGCGGGAACTCGGGGACCTTCCGCAGGAACCCGGGTACCTCCCGCAGGAGCGCGGAGACCTTCCGCAGGAGGAGCGCGGGGACTTCCCGCAGGAGCGCGGGGACCTTCCGCGGGAAAAGGTCGAGCGGGTGCTCCGCTTCGCCGCCACCGAGATGGTGCCGCGCCTGGCCCGCACCACCGACGAGCTGGACCACGTCCTGCACGCCCTGGACGGCGGCTACGTCCCGGCCGGGCCCAGCGGCTCCCCGCTGCGCGGCCTGGTGAACGTGCTGCCGACCGGCCGCAACTTCTACTCCGTCGATCCCCGCGCGGTGCCCAGCCGCCTGGCCTGGGAGACCGGCCAGGCCATGGCCGACTCCCTGCTGACGCGCTACCGCGCCGACACCGGCGAGTGGCCGCGCTCGGTCGGGCTGTCGGTCTGGGGCACCAGCGCCATGCGTACGGCGGGTGACGACGTGGCCGAGGTCCTGGCGCTGCTCGGCATCCGCCCGGAATGGGATGAGGCGTCGCGCCGGGTCACCCGCCTGGAGCCGATCCCCCTCGCCGAGCTGGGCCGCCCGCGCATCGACGTGACGGTCCGCATCAGCGGGTTCTTCCGCGACGCGTTCCCGCACGTGGTGAGCATGCTCGACGACGCCGTACGGCTCGCCGCGGGCCTGGACGAGCCGGACGAGGACAACTACGTACGCGCCCACGTGACCGCGACCGGCGGCGACGAGCGCCGGGCGACCATGCGGATCTTCGGCTCGGCCCCCGGCGCGTACGGCGCCGGGCTGCTGCCGCTCATCGACAGCCGCAACTGGCGCGACGACGCCGACCTGGCCGAGGTGTACGCGGTGTGGGGCGGCTACGCCTACGGCCGCGACCTCGACGGCGTCGCCGCCCGCCCGCAGATGGAGGACGCCTACCGCCGGATCGCCGTCGCCGCCAAGAACGTCGACACCCGCGAGCACGACATCGCCGACTCCGACGACTACTTCCAGTACCACGGCGGCATGGTCGCCACCGTCCGCGCGCTCACGGGCAAGGCCCCGGCCGCGTACGTCGGCGACAGCACCCGCCCCGACGCCGTACGCACCCGTACGCTGTCGGAGGAGACCTCACGGATCTTCCGGGCGCGGGTGGTCAACCCGCGCTGGCTGGCCGCCATGCGCCGCCACGGCTACAAGGGCGCCTTCGAGCTGGCCGCCACCGTCGACTACCTGTTCGGCTACGACGCCACCACCGGCGTGGTCGCCGACTGGATGTACGACAAGCTCACCGAGACCTACGTGCTCGACCCCGAGAACCAGGAGTTCATGGCCCGTGCCAACCCCTGGGCCCTGCACGGCATCGCCGAACGCCTGCTGGAGGCCGCCGAGCGCGGCATGTGGCAGCACCCCGACCCCGAGATCCTGCGCGGCCTGCAGGAGGTCTACCTCAAGACCGAAGGCGACCTGGAGGACGACACCAGCCGCTGAGCCAGGTGGGGCGCACCGGCCCAGTGCAGGTGCAGGTAGGACGCGGTCACGCCGGGGTCGCCGTAGCCGTCGTGGCCGCCGTCCCAGCGGAACAGCGGCTCGCCCGCGTACTCGGTGGCGGTGCGGTGGAACTCGTGCCCGCGCAGCCGCTCGCCCGCCCTCGTGAGCGGCGTACGGCGCAGCGCGACGGCGTCCCGGTAGCCGAGCGTCAGCCGGGACGTCATCCGCGCCCGGCCGGGGACGCGCCCGCACATGCGCCGGCCGTCCAGTTCGTCGCACAGGTACAGCAGCCCGGCGCACTCGGCCGCGATCGGGCCCGGGAAGGCGGCGACCTGCTCGCGCAGGGGTTCGTTGGCGGCCAGTTCGGCGGCGTACACCTCGGGGAACCCGCCGCCGATCACGAGCGCGCCGGTCCCGCCGGGCAGCCGCTCGTCGCGCAGCGGGTCGAAGACGGCCACCTCCGCGCCCGCCGCCCGTAGCAGTTCGACGTGCTCGGCGTACCCGAAGGTGAACGCGGCGCCGCCCGCCACCGCGACCACCGGCCTGCCGCGGGCCTCACGGTGCGGCGGCTCCCAGGCGGACGCGTCCAGAGCGGGAGCCGACCGCGCCAGCCGCAGCAGCGCGTCGAGATCGCACGAGCGGGACACCAGCGCGCCCAGCCGGTCCACGGCGGCGACCGCCTCGGCCTCCCGCTCCGCCGCGGGCACCAGCCCCAGGTGCCGGGACGGCGTGGACACCGCGTCGTCGCGGCGGATCGCGCCCAGCACCGCAACCCCCGCCGCGGCCAGCGCCGCCCGGCACAGCTCCTCGTGCCGGTCGGAGCCCACCCGGTTGAGCACCACCCCGCCCACCCGTACGCGCGGGTCGAACGTGGCGAACCCGTGCACCACCGCCGCCACCGACCTGCTCTGCCTGGCCGCGTCCACGACGAGGACCACCGGCGCGTCCAGCAGCCTCGCGACGTGCGCGGTCGAGGCGAAGTCCGTCACCCCCTTGCCGTCGAACAGGCCCATCACGCCCTCGACCACCGCCACGTCGCATCCCGCCGCGCCGTGCAGGAACAGCGGGGCGACGAGCGACTCCCCGACGAGCCACGGATCCAGGTTGCGCCCAGGACGTCCCGCGGCCAGCGCGTGGTAGCCCGGGTCGATGTAGTCGGGGCCCACCTTGTGGGGCGACACCCGTAGCCCGCGCGCCCGCAGCGCCGCCATGAGCCCGGTGGCCACCGTCGTCTTGCCGCTGCCCGACGACGGGGCGGCGATCACCAGCCGGGGGACTACCACTCGATGCCCTTCTGGCCCTTCTGCCCGGCGTCCATGGGGTGGCGTACCTTGCCCATCTCCGTCACCAGGTCGGCGGCCTCGACCAGCCGCTCGGGCGCGTCCCGTCCGGTGATCACGACGTGCTGGTTCCCCGGCCGGCTCGTGAGCGCCGCCAGCACGTCGTCCAGGTCCAGCCACCCCCACTTCAGCGGGTACGTGAACTCGTCCAGCACGTAGAACCGGTACGTCTCGGCCGCCAGATCGCGCTTGATCTGCTCCCAGCCCTCACGCGCGTCGGCCGCGTGGTCCTCCTCGGCGCCGGGCCGCTGGATCCACGACCAGCCCTCGCCCATCTTGTGCCAGGCCACCGCGCCGCCCTCGCCCGAGTCGCCGAGCACCCTCAGCGCCCGCTCCTCGCCGATGCGCCACTTGGCCGACTTCACGAACTGGAACACCCCGATCGGCCAGCCCTGGTTCCAGGCCCGCAACGCCATCCCGAAGGCGGCCGTGGACTTGCCCTTTCCAGGACCGGTGTGGACCATCAGCAGCGGACGGGTGCGCCGCTGGCGCGTGGTGAGCCCGTCGTCGGGCACCACGGCCGGTTTCCCCTGCGGCATGCTCAGACCGCCTTCCTGTGGTTGTGCGGGTTCCTGTGGTGCTGGAGGCTCCCGTGGCCGGTCCTGTGGTCGCGGACGGCCGTGCCGAGGTCGGTGAGTGAGTCGAGGGGGAGCAGCCGGGCCCGCAGCCGGGAGGCCAGCCGGACGGCCAGGCCGAGCCGGACCGGCCCGCTCTCGCAGTCCACCACGACCCCCGCCGTGCCCCGGAGCAGCGCGGCGGCCCGGTCCACGTCGCCGCCCGCCGTCGCGCGGCCGTCGGTCACCAGCACCAGCAGCGGACGCCTGGCCGGGTCGCGCAGCCGTTCCACGCGCAGCACCTCGGCCGCGCGCACCAGCCCCGCCGCCAGCGGCGTACGCCCGCCGGTGGGCAGGGAACGCAGCCGGGCCGCGCCCGCCTCGACCGACGACGTGGGCGGCAGCGCCACCTCCGCGCCCGCGCCCCTGAAGGTGATCAGCCCGATCTTGTCCCGCCGCTGGTAGGCGTCGAGCAGCAGGCTCAGCACCGCGGTCTTGACGGCGGTCATCCGCCTGCGGGCCGCCATCGAGCCGCTCGCGTCCACCACGAACAGCACGAGGTTGCCCTCCCGGCCCTCGCGTACCACCTCGCGCAGGTCGTCGCCGCGCAGCACCAGCCCGGGGCCGCGGCGACCGCGTTCCCGCTGGTACGGCGCCGCCGCCAGCAGCGTCGCCGGCACGTGCAGGTCGCGCACCGGGCCGGACGGGCGGCGTGAGCCGGTGCTCCGGCCGCG